>NZ_JAFNJD010000008.1:0-96152 GCF_017368415.1 Shewanella sp. 4t3-1-2LB | reverse complement strand
TAATTATGGCTTTTAAAATAATATAAAAACTCTGCAAAATTGACACGCGCATTAAGAATGCTATAGTGCTCTGAATCTTTATCCAATGATAAAAGCACACCTTTAATATCTCTTAGATAATCAGTTCTAAAGACATCATTTATTAAATAATCGAAATACAATTTATTAAACCTAATGTTTACAAAATCCCTTTTCCACACAGAATTATTCATATCTTGCTGCAGTTCACCAGATATTTTATCATCCGCTTCAGTTAATATTTTTAGAGACAACTTCTATTACCCTTATAAAAATAGTATCGTCCCAAGAATATCATCGCAGAAGAAATACGATCTTGGATATAAGCATTATCTTTATATTCTAGCTTATCAAAGTCACTACGGATCGATTCCCACACTTTAATGGCGGCATCAGTGTCGCCTTCTGCTACCAGTGCGCTGGCTAACCAGGAACGGGTATCCGCAATATCACCCACAAAGGACTGATTTGCCGGAACTGCCACAAACAGCACTTCTTTTTGAGCCAATGACTGCTCAAACAGGGATTTGGCTTCTTTAAAGTGTTTTAATTTGAGCTGCACCGAACCCAAACTATTCAGGGCGTATGACAGTTCCATCTGAGCATCTTTGTTGTCGGGAGCAATGTCCACCATCCGCTGGCTGTAGATTAGATACTGCTTGAAGTGTTCCAAAGTTGGCTGCCAGTCGGCCTTGTCGTAGGCCAACTGCCCTTGCCAGAAAGCATTGGCACCGAGGGATTTTAGCAAATCCAGATTGTTTGGCTGTTCATCCAGTAGCGGTAAAAACTCTTGTTGTGCGGCCAGTAAGGCATTTTTGGCCTCATCGGTTTTACCACGGGAATAGGCGACTTCGCCAATGGCTTCCAGCGTTTGCCCATGCTGAAAGCGCCCTTCAAAGCCCAAGGTTTTGTCCTGAATGTTGCCTTTAGCGGTAAAGTATTCCAGCGCCTTGTTGGAAATACCATCCAGCAAATCCATACGGCCGATGCTACGCAGTTTGTCGGCAAAATCGCCCACCATAAAACCTAACAAATTTTCGGCATCTAAGCGCCGAGCGGTGGCTTGCTGCTGTGCCTGCTGGCTACGCAGGCTCATGGTCACTGAGATCACCGTTAACACACATAACAGCAGCACCGTGCTGCGGCGCGTCCAGCGCCGCCAGAATGCCCGTTGAGTCGAGGCGTGGACAAACTGCTGCTCACCGGCATCCAGGGTAAACAACGGGTTTTGGGTCAATAGTTGCGCCTGTTGCAGAGGTTTTCCATCCACCAGCAGAAAAGCACCACTTTTGTGTTCTGCCAACCAGCGGCGGCTTTGGTGATACAGGCGAGCCCGCTGCGCCAGACTGTCTTTGTGTTGGTTGATCCACGCCACCGCTTTGGGCCAACGCCGCAGCAGCGCTTCGTGCGCTACATGAAACCCGGCCTGTTGCTGATTTAGCGAGGACACAAACAGACGCTGTTCGACCATCGCCTGCACCAGTGTTTTTTCAGCTTCGGTTTGCAGCTGATCCCAGCGGGCACTGCGGCTGGTGATGGACTGTTCGTCTTCCCGCAATGTCACTAATAGTGACAACACCCGCGACAGCGCCTGTTGCTCCGGCTCGCCAAGGGAAGCCAACAGCGCATCAGCGGTTTTCCCAATGGCGCCTTCGATGCCACCCAAGGCTTGATACACGGCAATCTGCATGGTGCCATCGGCGGCACGTTGCAAATACAGTTGCTGCAAGGTGTATTGCAGCAGCGGTAAGGCATCAGGATTGCTCGCCGCATCGGCACAGAGGATTTCATCCAAGGGCATAGCGGTGTCAGGGTCTTGCTGCCAGCTCAGCCCAGCGCTGACTGCCGGTAAGCGGATCATCTGCAACAATTCCTGGCGCCCAGGAGGTGCTAGATCGAAATGCGCACCGCTGCCCTTGCCTGCCCGCAGGCTCGGATAACTCATCAGTTGTGGGTAAAAATCGTTACGGCAGGCGCTGAGCACCAATATCGCGCGGCTGTGAGCCAGTTGTTCCAGCACATCGACAAACTGCTGCCGCTCGTCATCTCTGAACAGGGGTGACGATAACAGCACTTCTAACCGATCAATAAACAGGCCGAAACGAGCAGTGCCATATTGAGTGTGTTGCAGCAAGGGTTGCAGCCCCGCCAGCAGGGTGGCAGGTTCCAGCAACTTAGCGGCCAAGGTACTCGCGCTTTCGCCCGCAAATACTGGCGCATCGTTCAACTCCCAATCCAGCATAGTGCTTGCCAGTGACAGCAACAGGTCGCCCGCTTGCACATCGGCCAAATCGAGTGTGGCGTGGTCGAGTAATCCTAAGCCATTAGCGCCCTGTTCCGACATCAGATTGGGCACGATGCCCGCATGGATCAGTGATGATTTACCGCTGCCACTGGGGCCAAGTACCAGACAAAAATCGCGGCCAAAGCGCACTTGCTGGGCAATTCGTTCCAGCAGCAGTTGGATCTGTTCACTACGGCCGAAAAATACCTTGGCATCGGCGGCGGTATAAGCCCGCAAGCCGGGGAAAGGTGAATCCCCTTGCCATTGCTGCGGTGCCACACTCTGCTCATGGCCGATAGGGAAACGCACCTCGGCCAGCGTGCGGTAACCGCGCTTACGGATGGTTTCGATATAAACTGGGCTGGTAGCGCTGTCATCTAAGGCGCGCCGTAACTGATTGATCGTCTTGTGCAGTGGGTTATCGCCAGTGTCGATACCCGACCAACATTCGCTGAGCAGGGTTTCGGCACTGATCACCTCGCCTGCATGGCGACACAGATACAGCAGCACATCCATGGCTTTGGGTTCTACTTGCTTCTGCCTGCGTCCTTTCTGCAGAGTGTTGGCATCAGGGTTTATCTGCCATTCGCCAAAATAAAAGGTACTTTGGGTCATCAGTTTGCGTCCACTGCGTCAAAAAAACTGCTTCTGTCAAAACAACAGAAAATACAAGGCATTATTACAAGTGTTTTACATAACTGCCAGTGCTATTTGTCAGTCATAACACTTCCCGATTAACACTTATGCATTCTTGGGATTCACTTTTGCGGCAGAGCGCGTCACCATAAGGCAAATGTTTTTGGTAACGGAACACTCATGAGCAGTCACAAAGTCACCTCACTGAAACTCAAACGTAAGTCACGCCTGCTGGAAATCGCTTTTGATGATGGCAATGAATACCAGCTTACCTGCGAATTTTTACGAGTTAACTCACCTTCAGCCGAAGTGCAAGGACATGGTAATCCCACCTTGGTTACCCATAAACGCAATGTGAATATCAAGGCCATTGAACCTGTAGGCAACTATGCGGTGAAACTGATCTTTGATGACGGCCATGATACAGGTTTGTTTTCTTGGGATATTTTGTACCAGTTCTGTGTCAATCGTGAAGCGCTATGGCAGCAGTATCTGGCACGGTTGCGCGCCGAAAAAGGCAGTCGCGAACCATTAATCGACATGCAAATCCGTTACAGCTAAGGGGTCAACGCGACATTGGCCGGGCCAGCGTTTGACTTAACGCTTGGCTATCCTGACGTGAAAACCAACTGTCCGGCAACTGCACTTTTGACCACATCTCCTGACACAGCGTTTGTGTGTCCTGCCAGTTGCCTTGCAGCAACCAACTCACCAGCATATCGCCCACATCGGGATAACAGATAGGCTGCGGATTACTGGCGCGTAACCAACGGCGTAACGTTTGGCGGTTGAGGCTGTGCATACTTTCAGCCGCCGCCAGCAACTCCAACGCCGCCACATTGGATAACTGTTCGAACTGCCCCATCAGCGGTTTTACCAGCAATTTTTTACCCAGTGTCATCGCTTCGCTGGCCAGCTCAAACCCCGCATTACCTATCACTCCGCCACAACGCGCCATCGATGCTTTAAACCCCTCACGATTAAACCCGTGCCAATGCACATGTGCAGGCAGTTGTTTAGGTGCGCTCGCGGCGTGATAGACGTGGAACTCGTGACTGTCGAACGGCAGTAACAGCGTGCAGATATCGTCAGCACTTTCAAACGGCAGATACACTAGAATTTCATGGGTTTGCTCGCAGGTAACCGGCGCCACTTCCACAAATGGCGGTAATATCGGAAACCCAAAATGATGCCAATGACACCCTAACGCCATGGTGACTGGCGCAAAATACTCAAGTAATCCATCATTGAACCAACTGCCGCCCACCTTGGGCACTGGCCAACGCAGTGCCGCCTGATGACTGATACCAATGCAGGTAACCCCTTGGCGCCGCGCTGCCCAGGCGGAGATTGGTTCAAAATCATTCAACACCAGATCATAACCGGAGAGATCCAACGCCCGGATATCACGCCACAAGCCTAGTAACGAGTTGTGGTGCACGGTAGCGGCAATATTCACCTTGCCGCGATGTGTGGCAAAAGACAGTCCGGCAAGCGCCCGGAAATCCCCAAACGCCTGCATATCAAAATATTTATCGGCAGCGCGGCCACTGAACAGATAATCCACGGTAACGCCATGAGCTGCCAGCGCTTTAGCCATAACGCGAGCACGGCTTAAGTGGCCATTTCCCGTCCCCTGCACTCCATAAAGAATCCGCATTAATCAACCTTGTAACAATTGTCCGGCCCAATAACCGGAAGAACAGCCGAGCATCATGCCGGCCACAATATCCAGCGGGTAATGCACCCCGAGTACTATCCGAGAGCCACCTACCAAGGCGGCCCAGCACAACACTGGTACACCGAATTGCGGATACACCTGCAGCACCGCACAGGCAAACACATAGGCACCAGCGGTATGACCGGAAGGCAGGCTATAGCGATCGGAAGGTTCAAAATCGTGCACCAGTCCCGCAGGTAAGCAATGACAGGGACGCGTGCGGCGAATGGTGTTTTTCAGTAGCAGATAGCAAGGCAATTCCAGCATAAAACTGGCTAACAGCAGGTTGAAGAAAGACTGGCCATCACGATGCAATAGCAGTAACAATACTGCCAGATATAGGTAGGTTGGGCCGTTGCCCGAAGCCGACAGCTTTAAGGCTATCGGTGTCAGCCGGTACTTTTTGCCCCAGAACAACAGCAGACAAAAACCCCGGCGATCCAGCTCTGCAAGGTGTAACAGCATGGCGCCCACTCCATCCAGTCATCTGTTGTAGAGACTAAGAAGTGGCGATGACGCGACCGTGACAGTTCCCCTAAGCTTTTATGACAAGTGCAACATTAAGATAACATCGCGGGTTGGCGATAGGTTTTCAACAAGTAGTAGATGTTAACGCAGGCGCCAAAGGCATTCATCGACACCACAGGCCAGGAGGCAATGGCCACACCGTAGGCGACAAATAATCCGCAACCACACAGATTTACCCAGCGCAGTCGCACAATATCTTTCATCATCAGCGATAACGCCACCATCAAGGAGGCACTGTAGCCAATGACATCAACCGCATTAAGCGTTTCCATCTTCAGGTACCTTACAGTAAGGCCCTCTGCCATCCTTATGCTAAACGGGGGATCCGTGCCCCAAAAGCAGATTAAAAAACAGGGGAAAGTAAATTTTAGGGAGCATATACTAACAGACGATATTTCTCTGGCGTAACGAATTTCGTCCGCAATTTGCCATACCAGACGGTAAACCAAGTGAGACAATTGCGTGATTAATGGCACTTTTCTTTTAACGAATCCCTTATATACTGACTTTTAGTGCGCTAACCGATGCCGTCTCAGTCCGAGCGGAAAAACAGGAGTTTGATTATGGAATACAACACTTCAGAACTTTGTGACATGTACCTGGATGTTGTTGACGTTGTGGAACCCATGTTCAGTAACTATGGTGGCTGCAGTTCCTTTGGTGGCGCCATCAGTACCGTGAAATGCTTTGAGGACAATGGACTGATCCTGGATGTACTGCAGGAAGATGGTGAAGGTAAAGTGTTACTGGTGGACGGCGGTGGTTCGCTGCGCCGAGCGCTGGTTGATGCCGCAGTGGCGGAATTAGCGGTAACTAACAACTGGGAAGGGATCATCGTTTACGGCAGTGTGCGTGAGGTGGATGCCTTGGAAGATATGGACATCGGCATTCAGGCTATTGCGTCGATCCCGGTTGGCGCTGATGCCAATGCCACCGGTGAAGTGGACGTGCCAGTGAACTTTGGCGGCGTAACCTTCCTACCAGGCGATCATATCTATGCCGATAACACCGGTGTTATTTTGTCTCCAGAACCGCTGGACCTAGAATAATCCCGACTACCGCAGTTAACCCAAAAAGTCGGCACTGCCGGCTTTTTTTGTTGCCGCTGAGACCATGAATATCGCACGTCACAGACTATGCTCTTGCGACAGTTTGTGGTCTAATGCTCAACCTGATTGAAACAGGTTTTTCCTGCAGTGATCACAGCTTGGCAGTGCTGAGATTCAGCCAACACCTCTGAAGGCATACACTGCCAGCCATCATTAGTTAATCAAAGGAATACACGATAGATGTCTGAAGATTCTTCCAAAAGCACGCATTTTGGCTATAAAACTGTTGATGCTGCCAAAAAGGCTGAAATGGTTGCTGGCGTGTTTCACTCTGTGGCCACTCGCTACGACATTATGAACGATGTGTTGTCCTTTGGTATTCACCGACTCTGGAAACGCTTTACCATCGAATGTGCGGGTGCACGCCCGGGAATGAAAGTGCTGGATCTTGCAGGCGGCACTGGCGATTTGACTGCTAAGTTTTCGCATCTGGTAGGTGATAGTGGTGAAGTGATCCTGGCGGATATCAATGACTCCATGCTGAAAGTGGGCCGCAGCAAACTACGAGATAAAGGCGTGGTGGGTAATGTCAGTTACGTGCAAGCCAACGCCGAAGCACTGCCGTTCCCAGATAACACTTTTGATATCATCACCATCGCCTTTGGTTTACGTAATGTCACCGATAAAGATGCTGCATTACGCTCGATGCAACGGGTACTGAAACCAGGCGGCAAGCTGTTGGTACTGGAGTTTTCCAAACCACAGCACACCTTTATGAACAAAGCCTATGATCTCTACAGCTTCAAGATGCTGCCACTGATTGGCAAACTGGTGGCGCATGATGCCGACAGTTACGAATATCTGGCGGAATCCATTCGGATGCACCCAGATCAGGAAACTCTGAAAGGCATGATGCAAGATGCAGGTTTAGAGCAGGTGGATTACATCAACATGACGGATGGCATCGTGGCGCTGCACCGGGGTTACAAGTTCTGATATGACAACATGGAGCCTTGACAGCCAGTGGCGTCTGCTCGGTTGTGGAGCACTGGAAGCGGCATTAGCCAAACTTGTGCAGGCCGCAGGCAACGAAGCGCTGCGACTGAAACCATTACATGGCAAAGTGTTCTGCTTTGAGCTCAAGCAACTGTCCTGGCCCTTGTATCTGGTATTCGCCAATGAGATCCAGGTACTGAGTGAATATCAGGGCACTGTCGATGTAAAAGTGATTGGCGATGCCGCCGATCTCTATCGACTACGGGAAGGTGAAAGTCTTACTGAGCTGATTAAACAGGATAAGTTGCGTATAGAAGGCGACCTGACACTGCTGCAGCAATTTAGCAATTTTTTGCAAAATGTCAGGATTGATATTGCCGAGCCATTATCAAAGCTGCTGGGTGATGCCCCGACCTACTGGCTCACAACTGGTGCCAGCCGCGCCAGCGAAGGATGCAAACAAGTACTGCAAAAAACCTGGTCTCATCTTGGTCAGTTAGCAACCGAGGAATATAAAGTGGCACCGCATAAGCTTGAATTTATTCGTCATTGCGACAGAATTGATGAGCTGACTGCGGCAGTGGCAGCACTGGAGCAGCGAATCGCCACCTTGAAGGATAAAATCAGCCCATGAGTTTCACCAGTATCAAACGCGCTTATCAGGTCATCAGTATCGCTCTGCACTATGGTCTGGACGAACTGTTACCCCCTAAACTTGCGCCTTGGTACTTTCGGTTATGGCGTTTAAGCCTGTTCTGGCTGCGCAACCGCCATAAGCAAAAACCCGGCGGTGAACGGCTGAAACTGGCGCTACAGGAACTCGGGCCGGTTTACATTAAATTTGGTCAGATGCTATCAACCCGCCGTGACCTGCTCAGTGATGAATGGGCCTACGAGCTAGCGATGCTACAAGATCGGGTGCCGCCGTTTGACTCCAAGCTTGCCCGCCAAGCCATTGAAGTCGAACTGAAAGCGCCTATTGAGTCGCTGTTCGATGATTTCGATGAAAAACCGCTGGCGTCAGCATCCATCTCCCAAGTACACACCGCTATCCTAAAGTCCAACGGCAAACCGGTAGTGCTGAAAGTGCTGCGACCGAATGTTGAAAAGCAGATAGTGGCCGACCTGCAGCTTATGAGCCAGACGGCAGCGCTATTGGAAACCCTGCTAGGCCCCAATAATCGCCTGCGGCCAGCTGAAGTAGTGGAAGATTACCGTACCACTATCATGGGTGAGCTGAACCTGAAGCTGGAAGCGCTGAATACTATCCGGCTGCGCAACAACTTTCTCGACTCCAACGCCTTATATGTGCCTTACGTGTATGAAGAACTGAGTCATCCACGTTTGTTGGTGCTAGAGCGCATTTATGGCATCCCGGTGTCAGACATTGCTGCGTTAAGGGCGCAGGGTACCAACCTCAAATTACTGGCCGAGAAAGGTGTCCAGCTATTTTTCACCCAGGTGTTCCGCGACAATTTCTTTCACGCAGATATGCACCCCGGCAATATTTTTATCTCCCGCGAGCATCCGCAAGATCCCTATTACATAGGGCTTGATTGCGGCATCATGGGCACCCTCAGCGACACGGATAAACGTTATCTGGCGGAAAATTTCCTGGCCTTTTTCAACCGTGATTATCGCCGTATTGCACAGCTTTATGTGGAGTCTGGCTGGGTGTCGCCTGATACCGATTTGTTGGCCTTTGAGCAGGCCGTCAAAGTTGTTTGCGAACCCATGTTTAATAAGCCGCTCAACGAAATCTCTTTCGGTCATGTGCTGCTGGAACTGTTCCGTACCGCTCGCCGCTTCGACATTGTGGTACAGCCGCAACTGGTATTGCTGGAAAAAACTTTACTTTACATCGAAGGTTTGGGGCGACAGCTGTATCCGCAACTGGATTTGTGGCAGACTGCCAAGCCGTTTTTGGAAAACTGGATGGCGGAACAGGTGGGGCCCAAGGCGATGCTGCGCAAAGCAAAAGCCCAGTTGCCTTATTGGTCAGATAAGCTGCCAGAAATTCCTGAACTGATTTACGACAACCTGCGGTTGGGCAGAAACCTGTTAGGTTCGCAGCAGCAGATGTTAGATAAGTATTTGAGACACCAACAGAAGTCACATAAAAGCAACTATCTGCTTATCACTTCTGCTGTTTTGTTGATCTGCGGCACTATATTATTCAGCCGTGACGTTACACTTTGGCTTTCCCACAGCTGTCTGGGTGCTGGGGTGGTATTCTGGCTTATTGGATGGCGATCCAGGCCAAAGATCCGAAAATTTTAATTCGTATTTGCTAATCAAACGTTCATAATAGAACCGAACAATGAGTTAAGAGGAAACCTTCATGGGTGGTATCAGTATTTGGCAACTTCTCATCATCGCATTAATTGTTGTACTGCTGTTCGGTACCAAGAAGCTGCGTTCACTTGGTAGCGATTTGGGCGGCGCTGTGAAAGGATTCAAGAATGCTATGTCCCCTGAAGAGGAAACCAAGTCCATCGAGAATAATGCAGCGAAAAGCGAATCTGCCGAGGCAACTGAGAAGAAGCCTGAGTCCAAGGACAAAGAACAGGCGTAATCTCTCATGTTCGATGGTATCGGTTTTTCCGAACTGCTGTTGATTGGGATTTTGGGGCTGGTGGTACTCGGCCCCGAACGTCTACCTATAGCGGTTCGTACTATCTCCAACTTTATCCGAACCATGAAACGCATGGCTAATTCGGTAAAGGATGAGCTTGAACAAGAACTCAAGCTGGAACAACTGCACGCCGATTTAAAAAAGGCGGAAAGCAAGGGATTGGGTAATCTGTCCCCTGAATTGCAGGAATCTATCAACCAGCTAAAAGAAGCCGCGCAGTCGGTCAATCGTCCTTATCAGATTGACAGTGACAAACCTGCCAAAGCCGTAGACGACAGCAAACCAGCAGCGACTGAAGTACCTGCTGAGACAGCGACTGCCGAGCCTTCATCTGCCTCCGACACTGATAAAAAATAGCGGGTAAAAAATGTCGCAACAGCAACCGTTAATCAGTCACTTGCTGGAACTGCGCAATCGATTGCTCAGAGCCACTGCCAGCGTGTTAATCGTATTTCTGGCAATCGTATACTGGGCCAAAGATATCTATCACTACATGGCCGTGCCTTTACTTAAGGCGTTGCCCTCCGGCGGCACCATGATTGCCACCGATGTGGCCGCACCGTTTTTTGCCCCGTTTAAACTGACGCTGGTGTTGGCATTTTTTATTGCTATTCCTTATGTGTTGTACCAGATTTGGGCCTTTGTGGCACCTGGACTCTACAAACATGAAAAGCGTCTGATTTCTCCACTGTTATTCAGTAGCACCATCCTGTTCTATCTTGGGATCTGTTTTGCCTATTATGTAGTCTTTCCTCTGGTATTCGGTTTCTTCGCCAATGCCAGCCCCGAAGGCGTGCAAGTGGCTACCGACATTAACAGCTACCTTAACTTCGTTCTAAAGTTGTTCTTTGCCTTTGGCTTGGCCTTTGAAATCCCCATCGCCGTGGTACTGTTATGCTGGGCTGGCGTAACTTCACCAGAAGATTTGAAAGCACAGCGTCCATACATTATTGTAGGGGCGTTTGTTGTGGGGATGTTGCTGACACCACCCGATGTGATTTCACAGACGATGCTGGCAGTGCCCATGTTATTGCTGTTTGAAGGGGGCTTATTTGCCGCCCGTTTTTACAGCAAAAAGGCGGATAAAGACGACGAGGAAGAAGTCGAGGAAAATCCGTAGTCAGCCCCACAGCAATACGATTTGCCATCTCAATTGACATAAGGATTATTGGATGCGTTACTTGTGTATTGCTGTAGTGTCTTGTTTGTTAACATCCCACGCCCAAGCCGCTATTGAACAGCAGTTGGCGCATTGCGCCACCATTGCTGACAATGCATCTCGACTGCAATGCTATGATCAGCTTGCCAAAGCGAGTGAACATGTTGCGGTATCTGCCACTGAAACTAACGCCAATACCTCGCCAAATCCGGCGCTAACATCTGAGCTAGCCACCGCGCCATCATTGACGCCCCCCCCAAAAACATCAGTAAAAGCAGATGCTGTTGCTGAGTTTGGTGCGCCGAGAAAAGAGGATAATCAAGCGCTTGAACAAATTCGTTACCCGGTCACCTTTGCACAAAAGGGATTACGCGGCGGCTATACGGTAACACTCGCTAATGGCCAAGTCTGGCAACAGATAGGTAGTGAGTCTTTTCGAGTTAAACAAGGCCAGACAGTTGTCATAGAAAAGGCCGCGTTGGGCTCTTTCTTGATGCATGTGGACGGTACTAATAACAGTATCAGAGTAAAGCGTCTGCAGTGAACCGTTACATGGACGTTGCGGTCAATCTGATTGGCAGCAAACTGGAACAGGACCTGATACAGGTGATTCAAGATGCCAAGGATGCTGGCGTCTCGCCTTTGCTGCTGATCGGCAGTGACCTCGCTGAAAGTGAACGCTGTATCGAGGTTGCGAAACAGTATCCCCAACAACTCTACACCACCGCAGGTGTACATCCACATCATGCGGATGACTGGCACAATGACAGCTTGCAACAACTCACCAAGCTCTGTACTCAGGCGCCAGTCGTGGCAGTGGGAGAATGTGGCCTCGACTTTGACCGCAACTATTCTAGCCGCGAACAACAACTCGCTGCTTTTGAAGCGCAACTCGCGTTAGCCGCACAGTTACAAATGCCAGTCCTGATGCATCAGCGTGAAGCCCATGAGGATTTTCTCAATATATTGAGCCGTTATCGGTCATCACTGCCAGCTGCCCTGCTGCATTGCTTTACGGGAGATAAGCAGCAGGTGGCTGACTATAACGCACTCGATCTGTATTTAGGCATCACCGGTTGGGTCTGTGATGAACGACGGGGACAAGCCTTGGCAGAAGCAGTCGCTGACATCCCAGCGGAGCGGCTGCTACTAGAAACCGACAGCCCATATTTATTGCCACGCAGTATGCGACCAAAACCTAAATCCGGTCGTAATGAACCCAAGTACTTACCCTATATTGCTGAATTCGTAGCCGAGTTACGACAACAACCAACGCAGCAGCTCGCGCAACAATGCTATCAAAACAGTCTGCGATTATTTGGTCTGGAGCTGGCATAATGAAAAGGTGGCTGGGCCTGATACTGTTATTATTCGCGACAGTTGCCGTCAACCCCTTCGCTTATGGTGTCATGCCTTTAATGGTCAGCGGATCCGACACCAGTACAATAAACCTCAAACAATATACTTTGTTTACCCAACAGCCCGCCGAGGCCACACTGCTGCAGGTAATGGCATTGCCGGAAAGTGCTTGGCAACCGGCGAATAAGCAACGCCTGCTATCCATTGGCAGCGATGGTGACTGGTATCATTTCCGCTTGCTACAGGAGCCAAATATTTCCCATAACTGGTTATTGGAATTTGATAATCCTGATATCGATCGGCTCACCGTCTATCATTTTGTTAATGGTCAATTGCAACAGACGGTAAATATGGGAGATACCCTAGTATTTAATCAACGGCCACTGTTACTTAATAGTTTTATTTATCCGTTCCTGATGCACGATAAGGAAATACACGATTTCTGGATCCAAGTGCAAACGCACGGCTCCAGCTATCTGCCTATCCAACTGTGGACACCTGATCATCTACTACAGCATGTCAGCGATGAAAACGTGCTGCAGGGGATCCAGTTAGGCATTCTTGGGGCTATTGGGCTATTTTCCCTGTTTATGGCGGTGACCACTGGCTCTTTCAGCTATGGCTATTATTGCGGATACGTGCTGGCAATGGCGTTGCTGGTTGCCAGCATCAATGGCACAGCATTTAATCATCTATGGCCCGAGTCCCCACAATTACAAAATCACATTATTGCACCGCTAATTCCGTTGGTGTTGATGTTCAATGTTCTATTTACTGAGAAAGCCTTGCAGCTTAAGTACTTCAGTCGCTCACTGCTAAGATTGGGGAGAATATTGACCGCTGCATGTGGGATATTAATTCCGGTTTCGTTGCTTCTGCCTTATAGCATTGCATTGTACGGTGAGTTGTTGGCTGTAGTGGTGGTGGTCATCATCTTGCTGCTGATCAGCATGCAACAAGCGATAAAAGGCAACCAACTGGCACGCTTATATGCTTTATCGTCTATAGGTAAAACCACCGGGGTTCTGGTCAGTGTATTTATGTACATAGGATTATTGTCACTACCGATCAATCCACTGACCCCTTCGATGTTGGGGCTCACGGTTGAGATTGTGTTCATGGCGGCGGTGTTGGCGGTACGTTATAACGAAGAACGAAAATCCAAAATGCGTATCCAGCACGAAGCGCTCATGCAGTCACAAAGGATCCGTGAAGCTAAAGAAGAAGCACTTTTGCTGGAAGCCAAAAGTAACGAACGGCTCGAACGTATGGTGCAAGAACGCACGCTGGAGCTAGAATTTGCGATGCGCGAGCTAAACGAGGCCAATCGCAAACTCACAGAGAAATCGCAATTGGATGCGCTCACCGGTACTTACAATCGGGACGCTTTTGATAAAAAATTGCTGGCAGAAGGTCGGATCAGCCGCCGCCAACAAACCCCGTTAGCCATGTTGATGTTGGATATTGATAAATTCAAAACCATCAATGATACCTATGGGCATTTAGCTGGGGATCAGACACTAAAAGCCATTGCTGAAACACTGAAGGCGCACTTAAAACGTCCCGGAGATCTCGTTGCCCGCTTCGGTGGCGAAGAATTTGCGGTGATCCTGCCTAATACCGATGTTGCGGGTGCCAGCCAGTTGGCAGAGCAGCTACGGACTGCGATTGCAGCGTTGACGGTGTCATGGGGTGGACAGACCATCGACCTCACCGCCAGTATAGGCGTTAGTGCCGGAGTTATTACCGCCGATAGCGACACGGTGCAATTGCTGGCACAGGCTGACCAGGCGCTGTATCAGGCCAAACACCAAGGACGGAATCGGGTTTGTTGTCATCAGCCACCAACCGAGAAAGATTGAAATTTATCGAATTTCTATCCTGCATTGTCATTTACCAAAATATCCGCCAATAGGGACGCTAATTTAGTGATCCTGCTAACATTCATACTCTTTACTCCTTTGTGGATGGCAACACTGGTGGTTGAATCATTACCTTGGTTTAGGAGGCTTTAAGGAAGTACAATGCAGCAAAGTGTAAGAGTATTGCTGGCCACCACAGCGCTGTTTTTCAGCTGCCAGACATTGGCCAATGACGGTTGTAATTTTAAAGAGAACGAAGGCGGCTTTATGGCGACCTGTAAGCAAGAACAACAGGAAGTGATCCTGACCGGAGTCATTGACGGTAAGAAACTGGTGACTGAATTACCACCATTTAAAAGCGGCTACCAGAGTTACGAGGTAGATACAGCGGCGATTGCACCATTAAAAGCTGTCAGCAAACCGACCCAGATTGTCGTGATCATTGGTACTTGGTGCCCAGATTGTCATCGGGAAACACCACGTTTTATCAAGATTATGGAAGCGGTGAATAACCCGAATATTTCCGTCAAATTTATTGGGGTCGATCGTAAAAAACACGACCCAGAAGGGCTGGCCGCAAAATATGAATTTAAACGTATTCCAACCTTTATGGTGATCCAGGACGGCAAAGAGATTGGTCGCATTGTGGAGCGTCCGACCGAGTCCCTTGAAAAAGACCTCGCCAAAATTCTTGGGTAATGGCTCAATTACCCATAAAACAGAAAGGATCGCGTGCGATCCTTTTTTGATGTGAGTATCGCGGCTTACAGCGCGATAGTCTCTCCGGCAACACGTTTTGCCAGCATCAGCAACACGCCTTCACGCAGCGCACCGCCAGACAACGCCAACTGCTGAATTTGTAATAGCTCAAACAACGCCAACAATATTGCCACGCCAGCGGCAAAAGTCGGGGCGCGCTCTCGTGATAAGCCCTTAATACCGGGCAAATCCAGTGATTTCTCCGCGAGGATTTCCAGCTTAAGTTGTTGCAGCACCGCCGCAGTAATGATCTCCGAGACGCCGCGATGCTGTAGTAGCTCCACCACAGATTGCACCGCTCCAGAAGCGCCAACCACAGCATGCCAGCCCAACGCCAATAGTTGCTGACGGTACTCTCCCAATGCATTGGCAACACTTAGCTGCACATCATCGAAGTCCATCTGTTGCAGCGGTGCGGAACTGAAAAAGGCTCGATTATAAGTCACACTGCCAAAGGGCAAACTGGTTTTAAACAGCAATTGCTCGCCATCACCGATGATAAATTCAGTACTAGCACCACCAATATCTATCACTAATCGGCGCCCATGACCTTGAGTAGTGGCGACCATGCCTTGGTAGATAAGCTCGGCCTCACGCATCCCACAGATGATCTCGATAGGGAGCCCCAATATCGGTAACGCACGGGCATTGAATTCGTCGGCATTATTGATACTACGCAACGTAGCGGTTGCAACCACTGCCACATTGGCGGACGCTACACCATGTTGCCGCAGCATCTCGGCAAACATTGCCAGACAATCCAGGCCACGTTGCATGGCATTGCTCTGCAATCGGCCATCGCTGCCGATCCCCTCAGCCAGACGTACTTTACGTTTGTACTTTGCGATGACTTTTGGCTGGTTGCTCACGGTATGAGCCACCAGCATATTAAAACTATTAGATCCCAGAGTTATGGCCGCGTAGAGACTCAAATATGTCAGTTCCTGCGGCTACGGTCAGGGCGACGTCCTGCTGGTCGGCTCCCTTGTGCCCGTTCTCTTTTATTACGAGGGGTCACCCGGCGATGCAGCTTGACTGGCGCCGGAATATCATCAAGCAGAGCTTCGCGGTCATAGGAACTTACCGGGATGATATGTCCAATATAAGTCTCAATGTCCGGCAGATTTAGCGCATATTCTTCACAGGCGAAACTGACCGAAGCACCTTTTTCACCAGCGCGTCCAGTACGACCGATCCGGTGCACATAATCTTCGCAGTCATCCGGTAAATCAAAGTTATACACATGAGAAACATGTGGAATATGCAGTCCACGGGCAGCCACATCAGTTGCTACCAATATATCCAGTTCCCCCTTAGTGAACTGTTCCAGAATTTTCAGACGTTTTTTCTGCGGCACATCACCGGTCAGTAAACCCACGCGGTGACCATCACCTTCCAGCCAACCCCACAAGTTTTCACACTGGTGTTTGGTATTAGCAAAGACAATAGCCTTTTCAGGCCAATCTTCTTCAATCAAGGTCAACAGCAAGGGGACTTTATCTTCCATCGAGGGATAGAACAGCTCTTCCTTAATGTTCTTTGAGGTCTTCTCTTCTGGCGTAATTTCCACTTTGACAGGGTCGTTCATGTGATCATATGCCAGTTCCTGTACCTTCATCGACAACGTGGCTGAGAACAGCATATTCAGTCGCTGATCAGCCGCAGGCATGCGCCGAAACAGAAAACGGATGTCCTTGATAAAGCCCAGATCAAACATTCGATCCGCCTCATCAAGAACTACCGCCTGGATGGCCCCCAGATTAATCACCCCTTGACGTACATAATCGATAATCCGTCCGGTGGTACCAACCAGAATGTCTACACCCGCATCCAGCACTTTACGCTGGGTATCATAACCCTCACCACCATAGACAATCCCCAGTTTCAAACCGGTATGCTGAGACAACAGTTTGCCATCTTTAGCGATCTGGATTGCCAGTTCTCTGGTCGGGGCCATAATAATGGCACGAGGTTGATTGAGCTGACGATTTTCGGGGACAGGATGAGATAACAGGTAATCAAAGGTGGCGACTAGAAATGCCAGCGTTTTTCCCGTACCAGTTTGGGCCTGGCCGGCAATATCCTTACCTTCCAGTAGCACCGGCAGCGATAACGCCTGGATTGGCGTACAGTATTCAAAACCGTTCTCTACCAGCGCCTGAATCACTTCAGGGTGCAGTGGCAGATCGGCAAATTTTTGTTGAGATAAATGTGTTTCGCTCATAGCGGAAGCATACCAGTTTTGGGTTGCAATAAGATACTCGATAGTTTGAAATAGCAACAAGGAAAAACGATAACTTGATTTACTGTTTCACGGCCCCAATATACAGGTAATGCCGATTACAGGCCAGTAATGGCAACCAATGGAGAAGATCATGAGTGACAAAATTATCTATGTAAGCGATGACAGCTTCGAATCTGAAGTGCTGAAGTCAGACAAGCCAGTACTGGTAGACTTTTGGGCCGAGTGGTGTGGCCCATGCAAAATGATTGCCCCAATCCTGGATGACGTAGCCACTGAATACGATGGCAAACTGACAATCGCGAAAGTCAACGTAGATCAGAATAATGCTACCCCGGCAAAATACGGTATCCGCGGTATCCCAACGCTGTTGTTGTTCAAAAATGGTGAATTAGCCGCCACTAAAGTTGGTGCGCTGTCTAAGACTCAACTGAAAGAGTTTATTGACGCGCAAATCTAGTGCAAGAAGTGACACCCGGCACGCAATCACAATAAATTGCTTGCCGGGCAAGTAAACCGCTGGACGCTTCCGCTTTATAGTGCTAACTTATTAAGCAGATTTTATCTAAAACCCACTTCTCGCAGTTCAATCAATTTCCTTCAAATCCATTTTGAGTGATTGAGCACGCGCGTAAGCTTTGTCGCTAAAAACAAGACCCACCAAAATGAATTTAACTGAATTAAAAAACAAGTCTATTGCTGACTTAGTCGCTCTGGCCGAAGAAATGAATCTGGAGAATATGGCCCGTGCCCGCAAGCAGGACATCATTTTCTCCATTCTTAAAGCTCACTCAAAAAGCGGCGAGGATATCTTCGGCGGTGGCGTACTGGAAATTCTGCAGGATGGTTTCGGATTTCTGCGCAGTTCCGATGGTTCTTATCTTGCCGGTCCTGACGATATCTATGTTTCGCCGAGCCAGATCCGTCGTTTCAACATGCGAACGGGCGATACAATTTTCGGTAAAATCCGTCCACCCAAAGAAGGTGAACGTTATTTTGCGCTGCTAAAAGTTAACGAAGTTAACTTTGATAAACCCGAAAACTCCCGCAACAAGATCCTGTTTGAAAACCTTACGCCACTGCACGCCGAAGAACGTTTGCGCATGGAACGTGGCAACGGTTCTACCGAAGATATCACTGCCCGTATCTTGGATCTGTGCTCACCTATCGGTAAAGGTCAGCGTGGTTTAATTGTCGCGCCGCCTAAAGCAGGTAAGACACTGCTGCTGCAGAACATCGCTCAGTCCATCACTTACAACAACCCAGAAGTTGTGTTGATGGTATTGCTGATTGACGAACGGCCTGAAGAAGTAACCGAAATGCAACGGCTGGTAAAGGGTGAAGTTATTGCCTCTACCTTCGACGAACCCGCAAGCCGACATGTGCAGGTAGCCGAAATGGTGATTGAAAAAGCCAAGCGCCTGGTAGAGCACAAAAAAGACGTGGTGATTCTGCTGGACTCTATCACTCGCCTAGCGCGCGCTTACAACACGGTAGTGCCGTCCTCTGGTAAGGTATTGACAGGTGGTGTGGATGCCAACGCCCTGCATCGTCCTAAGCGCTTCTTCGGTGCTGCTCGTAATATTGAAAACGGTGGCAGCTTGACCATTATCGCCACGGCATTGATCGATACCGGCTCGAAGATGGATGAAGTCATTTACGAAGAGTTTAAGGGCACAGGTAACCAGGAACTGCATCTGTCACGTAAAGCGGCAGAAAAACGCGTGTTCCCAGCCATCGACTTCAACCGCTCAGGCACTCGTCGTGAAGAAAAGCTGACGACGCCAGATGAACTGCAGAAAATGTGGATCCTGCGGAAAATCCTGAACCCGATGGATGAAGTCAGCGCCATGGAATTCCTGATCGACAAGCTGGCGATGACCAAAACCAATGAAGAATTCTTTACCGCGATGAAACGCGCCAAGTAAAGATAACCTTCCAGAGATGCTAGCCACTATCAGTGGTTCATAGCTGGAAAGTCAAAGGCCGCGAGGATGCGGCCTTTTTGTTACTGAAATTTCAGTTGGTGGTCTTATCTTCCTGTAGACCAATCGCGCTCATCCACTGCTGGAAATCCACCAGATTGGCGGGCACAACCACCCGGCTCCCCGCTTTCCCCAGTTTATTGAGTTTGCTCAGATACTGCTCACCCAGTTGCATCCTAAGCGCGTTACGACCGCCGGGCGCACTGATCACCGCCGCCAGTTTCTCAATCGATTCTGCCGTTGCCTGTGCTAGCGCAAGGATCTCCTGCGCCTTACCCTCAGCCTCGTTAATACGCCGCTGCATCTCGCCTTCCGACAGGTTGATCATCTCCTGTTTCACCCCTTCAGAACGGTTAATTTTACTCTGCTTATCACCTTCACTTTTCGCCAGCAGCGCCCGCCGCTCGCGCTCCGCATTCACCTGCATTTCCATGGCATTCTTGACAGTCTCTGGCGGAGTAATATTCTTGATTTCGTAGCGGTGTACTCGGATGCCCCAAGAGGCCCCGGCCTGATCTAACACCTCCACCACCTTAGCGCTAATCAGATCCCGCTCTTCAAACGTACGATCCAACTCTAGCGTACCAATCACGGAACGTGTGGTTGTCTGAGCCAGTTGAATCGCCGCATAGCGGTAATTGGTAACGCCATAACTCGCCTTAACAGGATCGACAACCGACAGATAGATCACCCCATCAACTTCGACATTCACTTCGTCACTGGAAAAACATTCCTGTGGCGGTACATCAATGGTTTCCTCTTTGAGATCATGGATATAAGCCACTTTATCAGCAAAGGGAATTAAGGCGTGGAACCCGGCGTCCAGGGTCGAGTGGTATTTACCAAGCCGTTCAACAATATAGGCCGACTTGGTTGGCACCAACCGAATAGAACGGAACAGATTCACGATGAAAATCAGGAAAATAACGCCCCAGATCGCTAACACCAGCATGTCGGTATCAAATTCAGTCGGGATCATACTTTTGCTCCTTTTACACTGTCGGCAACCTGCTCCATACCCTCAAAAAATCCTTCTATTTTGGCCAGTTCAGTCGGTACCACCGCAATATCTGCCTGAGCAATCACTTGTCCTATCTGTTCGATAAATTGCTCCTTCAGCTGCATATTCATGGCTTCATTACCACCATCGGCTGCCAGCGCCTGAGCGACCAATGACATCGCCTGCGCCTGTGCATTAGCAACAATGGCAATTTCTTGTGCCGTGCCTTTAGCTTCGTTAATACGCTTTTGCTTCTGGCCTTCAGAGATATTGATCGCCTCCTGGCGTTCCCCTTGCGACAGATTGATCATCGCCGCCTTCTCGGCACTGGCAAGAGTAATTTCGGCACGCTTACGCCGTTCCGCTTCCATCTGCTTTTCTAGGGTGTGGATCACATGTCGCGATGGGCTGATGTTCTTGATTTCATAACGCAACATCTTGATCCCCCAGGGATTTGACGCTTTGTCAATCTCGCGTACAATAGCTTCATTCAGACGCTCTCGTTCTGAAAAAGTCTCGCTGAGGCTAAGTTTACCGATCTCAGAACGCATGGTGGTTTGTGCCAGATTCACCGCCGCCAAGCGATAATCCTCGATACCATAGCTGGCCAACTTGCCATCCATCACCTTGAGGTACACCAAACCATCAACTTCCAGTTGAATATTATCTTTGGAAATGCAGCTTTGCGGCGGCACATCCAGCACCTGCTCGCGGGTATCGTGACGATAGGCGACGCGGTCAAAAAATGGGATCAAGAAGTGAAATCCTGGCTCCAGCACAGTGCGAAATTTACCAAGACGTTCAATAACATGCACTTCACGCATCGGCACAATAAGCAGTAATTTGTAAAGTATGAATCCTATAAAAAGGATCAGAATGGTAAAAGCAAACATAGCGTCCTTCCTGTTTGTTATTATTCACCGTCTTGCAACGGCTCCACCACCAAGGCGATATTCTCACGACAGATGATTCTGACGGCGGTGCCAGCAGGGATCACGCTGCCATCCCCCAATGCTGGCCAGTCGGCCCCCTGAAACGTAATACGTCCGGTCTTTTCACCCGGTCCGATGGCCTCCTTCACCTGTGCTCGTTGATTGTAGATATCCAATTCTTCATCAGTATTATCAACATGGGAGTCGCCGCCCAGCATGCGTTGTGTTACCTGCCGGAAGCTCAGCAGCAACACGATGGAACTGATAAACCAAAGCGTCAGGCTCTGTACCCAACCATGTACTATACCGGCCCAGAGCGCGCCAGCGACCACCACACAAGCGGCACCAAGAAATACCACTATGCCGCCAGGAATCACCAACTCCGCTAACATCAACGCCGCCCCGGCGAGCAACCAGTACCACACAGCATCCGAAGACATCATATTTCTTCCCCCTCGAAATCAAGTCTCCACCGCATCACTATAGCAACAGTTTTTAACCGATTCGACATAATATGTCAAAAGATGAAATAAAACTGAATGAAAATTTGCTAAAACAATGGTGGAAATCTCGGCAGAAATTACAACGGGATCACAAATTCAATATCTGTGCCGACGGGATACGGCAAATTCAATGCTATTTCACTGTCATAAAATAACAATTATTGTTTATATTCAATAAATTAATCACTTTTCAAAGAAAAACAGCGAAAATGTAAAAATCCTTTGAGTCCTGCTCGGTTTTTCCCTATATTGCCTTGGTTTTTTAAGCCGGGGGTGAATCAAAGAATTCCACCATAGGACGTGATTATTTTTGCACCAATGGAACGCTATACCGGTCACGATAATTGCATTGCTTATTACTCTACAACTAGGAATAACCCAAAATGAAGAAAACCTGCCTATTGCTGGCACTGTTGCTGTCACCACAAGCGTTCTGTGAAGATTTGGTACAGTGGACCGATACCAGTGTCACCGTACTGTATGGTGACAACTATAAACTGGCGCCCTCGGAAGAACAGACTACGGTAACCATTGAATCTGCCGGTGGCTGGAAATATGGCGACTGGTTCCTGTTTCACGACTTTATTCATCTGAATGATTCCAATGGCGATGCCAACACCAACTATGGTGAAATTTCACCACGCTTCAGTGCCAGTAAAATTCTGGGACAACAAATAGGTTATGGTGCTATTACTGACGTATCACTGGCACTGACTTATGAACACGGTGAAGGGGATGTAGAAAGCTTCCTGTACGGTGTGGGGCTGGATTTCAAAGTGCCTTATTTCTCCTACCTGCAGTTAAATACCTATCGTCGTGATGCGAACAATAACAACAGCAGCGGCTGGCAGTTCACACCGGTATGGCGTATGGATATCCCCGTTGGCAATAGTAACATCGTATTCGACGGCTTTATTGACTGGGTATTTGCCTCTGACGGTGACTTAGGTTACAAGGAAAACATCCACATCAACCCACAGATCAAATATGATCTCGGTGCCGTCATCTTCGGCGCTGCGCAAAAGAACCGTTTGCTGGTCGGGATTGAGTACGATTATTGGAAGAACAAATACGGCGTAGACGGTATCGATCAAGACACCTACTCAGTGATAGTGAAGTACCACTTCTAATCTGCAGACGACGTAAAATTAAACCCGGATCTGTTGAAGCTCCGGGTTTTTTGTCACCTGGCAGTCGCTTTTTTACCGCAATCATCGCCAACCCAAGTAGATTCAACCTCCGCAGGATTGAGCGCCGTGTCATCTACGGGTAACATAAGTGGCCAAATTTCAATCCTGTAGCGGAGCCCTGACGTTGTACTTTATTCGTGGTTGTCTCGCTTTTTGCTGTTACGTCATCAATACCCTGCTGTGGTGTATCCCTATCATGCTGGGCAGTTTGGTGAAACTGCTGTTACCAATTACGCAAATTAAGCAGCTCAGCAGTCGTTTTCTGGATAGCTGTGCTACCGGTTGGATCAGCACTAACGGCGTCATTGAAAAACTCTTCCATCCACTGAAAATCCATGTGGATGCCATGCCGGAACTATCCGTTAACGAGTGGTATATGGTGATTGCCAATCACCAAAGCTGGGTAGACATCTTAGTATTGCAACGATTGCTTAACCACAAAATCCCGTTCCTGAAATTTTTCCTGAAGCAGCAACTGATCTATGTGCCGGTGCTGGGATTGGCGTGGTGGGCGTTGGATTTTCCGTTTATGCGACGCTACACCACAGCGCAGCTCAAGAAGAACCCCAAGCTGCGGGGTAAAGATATTGAGATCACTCGCAAAGCGTGCGCAAAGTTTAAGCATAATCCCGTAAGTGTTATGAACTTTGTTGAAGGCACTCGTTTCCGCGCCACTAAACACCAACGGCAGAATTCCCCCTATCGACACCTATTACGCCCACGTGCCGGCGGCTTAGCATTTGCACTTTCAGCTATGGGAGAACAAATTCATAAGTTGGTGGACGTCACCATTTATTATCCTCAGCAAAGCCCAACCTTCTGGGATTACATCAGTGGTCACGTTCCCGAAGTGTATGTGCATATTGAGCTGCAAGAAATTACCCAAGACATGCGTGGCGATTACATGAATGACCGCGAATTCAAACAACACTTCCAAGAACAGCTAAATCAAATCTGGCATCATAAAGATGAGGTGCTCGAGCGCTTGCAAACGCAGGCTAAAGGAGCGGCCTGATGCTGAGTTTTTTGCCGGGTTCCGTGTTGTTTGTATTAAGCACTCTCCTATTAATTGTTAATACCATTCTCTGGAGTTCATTGGTCTGTCTTGGCGGTCTTTTTAAACTCTTGTTGCCTTGGCGACCATGGCAGATTTCTGTCACCCGTCTAATGAATACATTTATGTGGGGCTGGGCGACCTGGAACGGTGGAATTTTGCATTTGATAGCCAAAGTGGAATGGGATGTAGAAGGCCTGGAACATCTGCGAAAAGACGGTTGGTACTTGTTGATCAGTAACCATCTAAGCGGATTCGATATCGCGGCACAAACCTATATCTTCCGTAATAACATTCCTATGCTGAAGTTCTTCCTGAAAAAAGAGCTGTTATACGTTCCCCTTATGGGACTCGGATGCTGGGCGCTGGACATGCCCTTTATGAACCGTACCAGCCCGGAAAAACTCAAGAAGAACCCCAAACTTAAGGGCAAGGATCTGGCCACGACCCGGCGCTCTTGCGAAAAATTTAAATATCTGCCTACCTCCATCATCAATTATGTGGAAGGTAGTCGGTTTACCGAAGCTAAACGCCGACGTCAGAATTCTCCGTATCGGCACCTGCTAAAGCCAAAAGCAGGGGGTATTGCCTTTACCCTATCGGCGATGGGGGAACAGTTTGATGCATTGCTGAACGTCACGGTGGTTTATCCAGATGCGCCAACTGACATTCTTAACGCGGTGATGCACGGGAAGGTTCATAAGATAGTGATCCGGGTTGAAGCATTGCCGGTTCCCCAAGTGGATGCCGAACAGTATTTCAGTGAGCCAGAATATCGGGTGGCTTTCCAACGTTGGCTTAATCAAATATGGGAAGCGAAAGACCAGCAGATAGACAACTTACTGACCCAGCACCAGCAAAACACTGCGGCCTGTAACGACCAACTGCTTTCCTGATCACTGCGCAACTAACGACTGCCGTTGCCACCAAGCCGCGGCAGCATCCAATTGTAATTCGCTAAACACGGCAATGCCTAGTTGCCGTAACGCCAAGGCTGTCACACCATCATCGGCGATAAGTCGCCGGCTAAAGCTGCCATCATAAATCTGCCCAACACCACACGAAGGACTTCTGGCTTTTAAAATGGCCATCACCACCCCTTGTTGTTGTGCCAGTTGCTGCGCTCGCCACGCCCCACGCTGAAACGCGGTAGTTACATCGGCGCCATCGCAAGTAATAATGCGGGTGCCTATCTGCTCTGCCGGGGCTCGCGGAACAGACAAACCACCTGCAACTTCAGGACAGATCATCAGCAAGCGTTGTTCCTGCTGCCAACGCTGTATAAGCGGATGCTGCAGTAGATTATCGTTGCCATCATAACGGACCTTTTCGCCCATTAAGCAGGCACTGACGAGGATTCTAGCTACTTTCATTAACATGCACTTTTAATGTGTCGAGATAGTTGATTTTAACAGGCCATAAAAGTCCGTGCATTTATATCATCCTGGAATATTGTCTACAAAACATATCAGCAATAGCTTAACTTAATGAATATTTTTTACACAAAATTTATATTTAATATGTTGATATATAACAAATAAATATTTATTAGATATTTTTGTTAGACCTACGTCTAACATTGCATATTGTTGACAATTAGCACCTACAATTTTAAGGTCAATGCACATTTGGTCAACAGGACTGCACATGGGACAGGCGCTATCACCCCAGGATTTGTCGGAATTTACACCGCAGGAAAAGAGCATCACGCTGGTGGAACAGGTATTGGTGCAGATCCAGACCAGCATCATCAAAGGTGAACTGCCTGCCGGCAGTAAAATCAACGAGCAAGCACTGGCAGAAAAATATGGCATCAGCCGTGGCCCAACCCGGGAAGCCTTGCAGCTACTGGAGCGGCAGCGCTTGGTGGTGCGGGTTCCCCATATCGGTGCCAGAGTCGCGGCACTGACGGTTGAAGAGCTTAACGACCTCTATGAATTGCGCAGCACACTGGAAGTTATGGCCTGTGAGCTGGCCGCCAAACGTATTACTGAAGAGCAACTCAACAACCTGTGGCAGTTATTAGAGAGCCAAGAAGCGGCGTTAAACGATGGTGACAGCTATTTCCAACAAGAAGGTGATGTCGATTTCCACTATCAGATCATCCGTGCCAGCGGTAACCGGCATCTGCAGGAAACGCTGATTGGCGGTCTTTACCATCTGTTACGGATGTACCGCTACCAATGCACCAACAACAGTCGCCGTCCGGTCAGAGCCATTGCTGAACACCGCAGAATTGTTGAGGCCATCGCCCAACGCGATGCCGAACTCGCAGGCTTACTGATGCGTCGGCATATCGAGCAAGGGCGACAAAACACCGAACAGAGATTGAAACAACTGCAGGCGCAAACACTGGCAGCCAAGCCACAGAACGTTTGCTGAGGACACAAGGAGCAACAGATGAAAGCAAGTGCCGGATTGCGATTCCGCCAGGCGGTAGCAAATAACCAACCACTACAGATAGTGGGTACCACTAACGCCTATTTCGCTCTGATGGCAGAGCAATGCGGTATTCAGGCGTTGTACCTTTCTGGTGCTGGGGTGGCCAACGCCTCCTATGGTCTGCCAGATTTGGGAATGACCTCAATGAATGACGTGCTGATCGACGCCAGTCGCATTACGTCAGCGACCGATTTGCCACTGCTGGTAGACATTGATACCGGCTGGGGTGGTGCGTTCAATATCGCCCGCACCATTAAAGAGTTTGAGAAAGCCGGCGTGGCTGCAGTGCATATGGAAGATCAGGTATCGCAGAAACGGTGTGGTCACCGTCCCAATAAAGCGGTGGTAAGTACCGAAGAGATGGTCGACCGTATCAAAGCTGCAGTGGATGCACGCCAGGACGAAAATTTCGTCATTATGGCGCGTACAGATGCGGTGGCGGTGGAAGGGCTTGAATCCGGTATCGAACGTGCAGCAGCGTATATCGAAGCTGGTGCCGACATGATATTCGCCGAAGCACTGACCGAGCTACAACAATATGTGCGTTTCAAGCAAGTGATCAAGGCGCCCATTCTTGCCAACATGACCGAATTTGGCAAAACCGAACTTTTTAACAAAGAACAACTGGCAGATGCCGGTGTGGCGATGGTGCTTTATCCATTGAGCCCATTTCGCGCCGCTAACAAAGCCGCATTAAAAGTAATGCAGGCACTGGTGGCTGATGGTCATCAGCGCAATGTGGTGGATACCATGCAGACTCGTGAAGAGTTATATCACTATCTTGGATATCACCAGTACGAAGACAAGCTGGATCAACTGTTCAGCAAATAACCGGCGGCGCAAAGCGACCGCCTGCTGCCGAATTGCGGGGGCGAACAGGCAGCAGGCGGTGCCGGACACAGATGCCAAGGTATAAAAGTAGTTAACGGATTAGAGGAAACAGCGATGACTGATAAGAAACTGAGTGGTGCCGGACTGCGTGGACAAAGCGCTGGAGAAACGGCACTGAGTACCGTAGGGAAATCCGGTTCGGGCCTGACCTACCGCGGCTACGATGTAAAAGATCTGGCGGAACATGTCAGTTTTGAAGAAGTCGCTTATCTGATCCTCTATGGTGAACTCCCCAACGTGGCGCAGTTGGCAGCCTACCGCAAAAAACTCAAGGGCTTGCGCGGTTTACCACAAGCGTTGAAAGAAGTGCTGGAACGCATTCCCGCCAGTTCCCATCCCATGGATGTGATGCGTACTGGTTGCTCTATGCTGGGCAATCTGGAGCCGGAAAAAGATTTTAGTGAACAGCAGGATGTGGCCGATCGCCTGTTAGGAGCATTCCCGTCCATCATCTGCTATTGGTATCGCTTCAGCCACGATGGCGTGCGGATTGAGACTGAAACCGACGACGAGCAGATTGGCGCACATTTCCTGCATCTGCTGCATGGCAAAAAACCAGCACCGCTGCATGCTAGAGTGATGGACGTGTCGCTGATCCTTTATGCCGAGCATGAATTTAACGCCTCAACCTTCACCGCACGGGTTTGTGCCTCAACCTTGTCGGATATGTTTTCCTGTATCACCGGTGCTATTGGTTCATTACGTGGCCCGCTGCATGGTGGTGCTAACGAAGCGGCAATGGAACTGATCCAGAACATGCGTGATGAAGAGGATGCCCGCGCAACCTTACTCGGCAAACTGGAGCGCAAAGAGAAGATCATGGGTTTTGGTCACGCCATTTATCGTGAGTCAGATCCCCGTAACGCCATTATCAAGAGCTGGTCTGAAAAGCTGTCGAAAGCGGTCGGTGACGAACGGCTCTACAAGGTATCGGTTGCCTGTGAAGCACTGATGTGGCAAGAGAAAAAATTGTTCTGTAACGCTGACTTTTTCCATGCCAGCGCTTATCACTACATGGGCATACCGACCAAGCTGTTTACCCCCATCTTCGTTTGCTCACGCCTGACGGGATGGGCGGCACACGTGATGGAACAACGTTCCAACAACCGCATTATCCGCCCCAGTGCCGATTATGTGGGCGTCGCGCCCCGTGAAGTTCCGCCAATCGAGCAGCGTTAATCCGGCCAATCTTAAGGGTGATTGCGGGCCCAGTGCCCGCACAGCTTAACTGACTTACGGGTGGAAGCACCATGAATACAGCATTCCGGGTGCCGCTAAACGGCACTTCTCTATCATACTATGATGCAGCAGCGGCGGTTGACGCCATCAAGCCAGGTGCGTGGGCAACACTGCCATATACTTCACGGGTACATGCCGAAAACTTGGTGCGCCGCGCCGATCCGGCCAAACTTAACGAATACCTGTCACAGTTAATTGAGCGTAAACGTGAACTAGATTTCCCTTGGTTTCCAGCACGCGTCGTCTGCCATGACATTCTTGGTCAAACAGCATTAGTAGACCTTGCCGGGCTGCGTGACGCCATTGCGGCCAAAGGCGGTGACCCGTCCAAGGTGAATCCGGTCGTTCCCACCCAGCTGATTGTCGATCACTCGTTGGCGGTTGAACATGCCGGATTTGAAGCCGATGCCTTTGAAAAAAATCGCGCCATTGAAGATCGTCGCAACGAAGACCGCTTTCATTTCATCAACTGGTGTAAGACAGCGTTTCGTAACGTCGATGTGATCCCGCCGGGCAACGGCATCATGCACCAGATCAATCTGGAACGGATGTCGCCAGTGATCCATGCCAAAGATGGCGTCGCTTTTCCTGACACCTTAGTCGGCACCGACAGTCATACCCCCCATGTGGATGCGCTCGGCGTGATTGCCGTGGGGGTTGGCGGTTTGGAAGCCGAGAGTGTTATGCTGGGGCGCGCATCCTGGATGCGGCTGCCAGATATTGTTGGCGTGGAACTTAGCGGCAAACCGCAACCGGGCATTACCGCCACCGATATTGTGCTGGCACTGACCGAATTTTTGCGCAATGAAAAAGTGGTGTCGGCGTATCTGGAATTCTTCGGTGAAGGCGCTGCCCATCTGACCCTAGGCGATCGCGCCACTATTGCCAATATGACACCAGAATACGGCGCAACCGCCGCGCTATTCGCCATTGATCAGCAGACACTGGATTATCTACGCCTGACAGGCCGCGACGAGCAGCAAGTACAGTTGGTCGAAACTTATGCCAAACAGGCGGGTCTGTGGGCCAATACCCTGCAAGATGCCCAGTATGAACGGGTGCTCAAGTTTGACCTCACCAGTGTCGGTCGTAATATTGCCGGACCATCCAACCCGCATAAACGTGTCGCCACGGCTGATCTGGCCGCTAAAGGCATCAGTGGCAAAGTGGAGCATCTGGACAATTTAATGCCAGATGGTGCGGTGATCATCGCTGCCATTACCAGTTGCACCAATACCAGCAATCCGCGTAACGTTATTGCCGCCGGCTTGCTGGCCAGAAATGCTGTGAATAAAGGGCTGGTGCGCCAACCTTGGGTAAAAACCTCGCTGGCTCCGGGCTCCAAAACGGTAGCACTGTATCTGGAAGAATCGGGGTTATTGCCTTACCTAGAACAACTAGGTTTTGGTATCGTCGCCTTTGCCTGCACCACTTGCAATGGCATGAGTGGCGCGCTGGATCCGAAGATTCAACAGGAGATCATCGATCGCGACTTGTATGCTACGGCCGTGCTTTCTGGCAACCGTAACTTTGATGGCCGTATTCATCCCTATGCCAAACAGGCATTTCTGGCCTCGCCACCACTGGTAGTAGCTTATGCCATCGCCGGTACTATCCGTTTTGACATTGAAAAGGATGTACTCGGCACCGATGCAGAGGGGCAGCCCGTAACACTCAAAGATATTTGGCCAGACGATGCCGAGATTGATGCCATTATCCGTCAATCGGTAAAACCCGAGCAGTTCCGCAAAGTGTATGAGCCGATGTTCGACCTGAAAGTCGAATATGGCGAACATATCAATCCGCTGTACGACTGGCGGCCAATGAGTACCTATATCCGCCGTCCGCCTTACTGGGAAGGCGCGCTTGCTGGTGAGCGCACCTTGAAAGGGATGCGACCACTGGCGGTATTAGGTGACAATATCACCACCGATCATTTGTCACCTTCCAACGCGATTTTACCTAGCAGTGCCGCCGGTGAATACCTATTAAAAATGGGCTTACCAGAAGAAGATTTTAACTCTTATGCCACTCATCGCGGTGATCACCTGACCGCACAACGGGCGACATTTGCCAACCCGAAACTGTTCAATGAAATGGTCAAGGACAGCAACGGCAAAGTGATTCAAGGCTCCTTGGCACGCATTGAACCGGATGGCAAGCAGGTACGGATGTGGGAGGCAATTGAGACCTACATGCAGCGCCAGCAACCTCTGTGCATCATTGCTGGTAAAGACTACGGTCAGGGGTCTAGTCGTGACTGGGCCGCCAAAGGCGTGCGGCTTGCAGGCGTCGAAGCCATTGTGGCAGAAGGCTTTGAACGCATCCATCGCACCAATCTGGTGGGTATGGGGGTTTTGCCATTGCAGTTCCTGCCTGGCATAAACCGCGACACCTTAGGTATTGATGGCAGCGAGACCTTTGATGTTCTTGGCGAGCGCACACCCGGTACCCAACTGACATTGAGGCTACACAAACAAGACGGCAGCACCTTGGAAGTACCAGTGCAATGTCGGCTGGATACCGCAGAAGAAGTGGCAATCTATGAAGCTGGTGGCGTATTGCAGCGTTTTGCTCAAGACTTTTTACAGGAGCAGGGGCAAGCGTAATGGCTAAAGTACAGATTAAAATTCCGGCCACTTACATGCGTGGCGGCACCAGCAAAGGGGTGTTCTTCCGGTTGCAAGACTTACCGCCAGCAGCACAGCAACCGGGCACTGCTCGTGATGCGCTGCTATTGCGGGTAATTGGCAGCCCCGACCCATATGGCAAACACACCGATGGCATGGGTGGCGCAACGTCCAGTACCAGTAAAACCGTCATCCTCAGTCGCAGCCACAAAGCTGAACATGATGTGGACTATCTGTTTGGTCAGGTGGCTATCGACAAACCCTTTATCGATTGGAGCGGCAACTGCGGCAATCTCACCGCAGCGGTTGGTGCCTTCGCCATCAGTAACGGCCTAGTTGCCCCAGAACGCATCCCCGATAACGGCATCTGTAGCGTGCGCATCTGGCAGGCCAATATCAGCAAAACCATTATTGCCCATATCCCCATTGCCAACGGCCAAGTGGTCGAGTGCGGCGATTTTGAACTCGATGGTGTGACTTTTCCTGCGGCAGAAGTGCAGATCGAATTTCTTGACCCCGCCGACGATAGCGATGGTGGCGCAATGTTCCCCACCGGCAATCTTGTTGATGAGTTGGAGTTACCAGATGATTTGGTTGCTGGCGGCAAACTAAAAGCCACCCTGATCAATGCGGGGATCCCGACCATTTTTGTCAACGCCGCGGATCTAGGTTATAGCGGTACAGAATTACAAGACGCCATCAACGGCGATGCTAACGCGCTGGCACGTTTTGAGTTACTGCGGGCCTATGGCGCTATTAGAATGGGGCTGATTGAGACAATCGAACAGGCCCAGGCCCGTCAACATACGCCGAAGATTGCCTTTGTTGCGCCACCCGCCAATTACACCGCCTCCAGTGGCAAAGCAGTCAATGCTAGCGAAATCGACCTGCTAGTTCGCGCCTTATCCATGGGCAAATTGCACCACGCCATGATGGGCACGGCCGCCGTTGCTATTGCTACCGCCGCCTGTATTCCAGGCACGCTAGTCAATCTTGCAGCTGGTGGTGGTGAACGTGGACAAGTACGTTTTGGCCATCCCTCCGGCACGCTAAGAGTGGGCGCTGAGGCCCAATGCAATAACGGCCATTGGCAAGTCAGTAAAGTGATTATGAGTCGCAGTGCCCGGGTACTGATGGAAGGTACGGTGCGAGTGCCTGAATACTATCAATCCTTAACCGAGTTCTAAAGCAAAAGGCCTTGCTTCCTCCCCTTCCGGCAAGGCCTTTTTTATCCCCTGCAAAAGTAGGCAGTTTCCTATGGTTTGTTATAGGATATGTAACTCATAATCTATAACAATGTTACAGGCTACTCTTGCGTAAACTCCTGAGCTTACTCATGCTGCTGTTTAGCCTCGGAGGGTTATCCACTCCGTTGCCAGCGGTGACTTTGTCACAGCTCAGGTTTGAGCACATCAACAGCCTCAATGGCCTGCACCAAAACAGTATCTATTCTTTATTTGAAGATAAGGGCGGTATGTTGTGGATCGGCACTCAGGACGGTCTACAGAGCTACAATGGTACCGATTTCAACCTATTCCTGCATGATCCGTTTCGTAATGACAGCCTCAGCGACAGCTTTATTACCGATATCGTTCAAAGCAGCGATGGCACCATCTGGGTCGGTACTTATAGCGGCGGAATAAATCTCTTCCAACCAGGAACCGGCAATTTCCGCCGTTACGGTGCCGAGCAAGGGTTGAAAAGTCTCCAGGTGGTCGAAATGGCCACCGTAGGAGAGCAGCTATGGGTGGGCACCACACAGGGGCTGTATCGTCTGAGTAATGATAAAAGTCGGTTGTTGCCAGTAGCCGTCGGTCAAAGCGCATTTCCAGTGGTCACCAGTCTGCATACACTGGATGCCAATAGTCTGTTTATATCCACGGCAGATTCAGGAGCGTATATTTTCCGCGCTGGGCAGTGGTTGCCCGTCATGCTACCGCCCGGTAAACAGCAGGTGCGTCAAGTAAGCAGCGCCCCAGATCACAGCATCTGGCTAACCAAAGGGGATAGTCTGTGGCACTACCCCAGTTTAACGGCTGCACCAGAGCTGATATATCAGCTACCACATAGCAATCAGATTATTCACGATATCGCCTTTGTGTCTGCCGATAATATCTGGTTAGGCGGTGACGGTAGTGGGCTGATTAATCTGCAGCGTAAAGAAGGGAAATGGCACGACAGTATTTACCGCTATAGTCCATTCGATGCCAGCGGGCTGAGCGATAACGACATATTCAATCTACTGCTGGATAAGCACGGCAACCTCTGGGTCGGAACCCGCTATTCAGGGCTCAACCGCATCAACATTACCCGGCAGTATTTTGCGCATATCTACAACCAGCAAGACCCTTTCAATCAACAGCATTTTAATAATTTCCGCGCTATTTTTCGCGGCAGCGACGGCAATCTGTATTTGGGGACCAACAATGCAGGGCTGTTTAGACTTGATAATGCTGGACATTTTCATTCCTATAACGCCCAGTTTGCCAAGGCGTTGAATATTGCTCCACAGATGCTGCATCTGCGCATCATGGACATCGCTGAAGATAACGAACATCAACTTTGGCTGGCCACCAGCAGCGGCCTAGCGAAGCTGACTCTGGATGGACAGCTAACGGTATATGCTGAAACTACCCAATTGGGATTTATCCGGACATTGACCATAGATGCGCAACAACGTCTGTGGTTTGGTGCCGGTCGGCAGTTATATCAGTTTGATCGGCAAACTGCCAAAGCCACAGCGCTTACAGCGGCCAATAACATCCTTCCCGCTAATGACGAACCGCAACAGGTTATTCTCAATGTCAAAGCTGACCCGGATGGCTTGTGGGTCAGTACCATGATGGGGGCTTATCATTTTAACCCTGACAACGGCGAAAAGCTGGTCATTCCCGGTAAAGACCTGCCTCATCCATTTGTGCGTGATGTACTGCGGACGCAGGACGGTAGTATCTGGTTGGCGACCCATGGCGGGTTAAGTCGCTATTATCATGGCAAACTCACTCATATTAGCCAGCAGCACGGGTTGCCTAACAACACCATCTATGCACTTGCTGAGGATCATCGTGGCTATCTCTGGTTTAGCAGCAACTCAGGTATCAGCCGTCTAGACCCAAATAGTTATGACATTGAAAGTTTTAATGAAAACGAAGGACTACAGGCCCTAGAGTTTAACGGTGGTGTGCGCTGGCAGGATAAAGACGGTAGCATCTGGTTTGGTGGCATTAATGGTTTGAATCACTTTTATCCAGCTGACATTCCGCCTCGGCGTGACAACATTCAGATTTCGTTGGCAGCCTGGCAACTCGGTGCCATACATTCGCCTTATTATCGCCTCGATAAGAGCCATCAGATCACCCTACCTTACAGCGATAAGGTGCTGACCTTTGAGGTTACCTCCAACGATTTCAGTTACCCTGGTCATGACAATTTCAGCTTTTTTCTGGAAGGACAAGACAGCAGTTGGACACCACTGCGCAACCAGCATGTTGTCAGCTACACCAACCTGGCACCTGGTCATTACCGTTTATGGGGCCGTTATCAACTGGATGGCAATCGCCTTGAAGAACCACAATTGCTGGCAGATATTCTTATCCAGCCCCCATATTATCGCACTATATGGGCTTACTTTACCTATGTAGTACTCGCAGCATCATTACTGGGATTGATGACCCGCCATTACTTCCAGCAACGTTACCACGATCAACGCATTCAACAAGAGATAAACGCTTCGGAGAAACGATTGCGATTAGCCCTGCTGGGTTCAGGTGGCCGCATGTGGGATTGGCAACTCAAACAAAACCGCCTGTATATCACCAGCCAACAAGATGGTGATGAATACAGTGAAGAGATTGACCGTCAGCAGTTCTATAAGCAGGTACATCCCGATGATTTACCCAGAATCACTGATGCCCTACAGCGCTATATCATCGGTGAAACCCCTTTTTATGAAGCCGAATACCGCCTGAAAAATAGTGATGGTAACTGGAGTTGGGGGCTTGATCGCGGTAAGGCGGTGGAATGGGATAAACAGGGTAATCCCGTCCGAATGGCAGGAACACTCACCGACATTTCGTTGCGAAAACGCCAAGAAGATCAACTGCGTTTGTCATACCAAGTGCTGGAAAGCATGAATGAAGCGGTGGTGACGACCGATCTGGACTATCGGGTGATTGATGTTAACCCCGCCTTTACCCACATCACCGGTTTTACCGAAAAAGACATCAAGGGGCGTCCAGTATTGTTTCTGACGCGCGGTCTTTATCCACGCAGCTTTTATCAACAAGCAGAATCTGCAATGTTACATCACCGTAGTTGGGCAAGAGAGATGCAAATCCATACCCACCGCGGCAAACTCCTGCCCGTATGGATGGAAGCTAACCAAGTGCTGGACGCTTCTGGTCACACCAGCCATCTGGTGATGGTGTTCAACGACATCACCGAGCGTAAAAAAGCGGAAGAAGACCTGCGACTGATGGCTAACTATGACCAACTGACCGATCTGCCCAATCGCACTTTATTTCAGGATCGGCTGCAACACGCATTGGCGCAAGCCACTCGCAGCAATACCAAAGTAGCACTGCTGTTCCTCGATCTCGATCGTTTCAAAAATATCAATGACACCCGTGGTCATCAGGTGGGAGATCAGTTGCTTGCTGCGGTGGCCGAGCGTTTACGGCGCGTGATCCGCGAAGGCGATACCGTCGCGCGTATCGGCGGTGACGAGTTCACGATTATTCTCGAAGGTGTGCACAAAACCAAAGCTGCCACGGTTATCGCCGAAAAAATTACTGAAACGTTGAAACAACCGTTCGCGGTAGGTCAAACGGTGCTGGATATTACCACCTCCATCGGTATCAGCATGTTCCCTGACGATGCCGACAATACTGAAGAGTTGTTAAAGTTTGCCGATACCGCCATGTACCACGCTAAAGCGATGGGGCGGAACAACTTCCAGTTCTACACAGCCTCGATGAATCAAGCCGCTGTCAGACATATGCAGCTGGAAAGTGGCCTGAAACAGGCCCTGACAAACAATGAACTGCACTTGGTATATCAGCCAAAATATGAAGTAAAAAGCGGCAAGCTTACCGGGATGGAAGCACTGTTGCGCTGGCACAGCGAAAAAATTGGGCAGGTGTCGCCAGCAGAATTTATTCCGTTGGCAGAAGAAACAGGCATGATCAACACCATAGGTGTTTGGGTGCTGCAACAGGTGTGTCAGCAACTGGCCTTATGGCGCCAACAAGGATTACAACTAATACCGGTTGCCATTAACCTTTCGGCCAAGCAACTGAATAATTATATTGTAGATGAAGTAACACGGGCGTTGACGGCCTGTGAGTTACCTGCCGAATTGCTGGAACTGGAGCTAACAGAATCCGCCGTGATGCAGCATCCAGCGGAATCTATCGCCATTCTGGCACGCCTGGAAGCATTAGGTTTGACGCTAGCGGTTGACGACTTTGGTACCGGTTACTCCAGCCTTGCATACCTCAAGCGCTTCCCCATCCACACCCTCAAGATTGATAAAGAGTTCGTGCGTGATATTTCAGATGATCCGGAAGATGCGGCAATCACCAGTGCTATTATCGCCTTGGCCCACAGTCTCGACTTGCAGGTTGTCGCAGAAGGGGTGGAAACACAAGAGCAGTTAAATTTCCTCGCCGATCATGATTGTGACCAAGTACAGGGATATCTGCTGGGCAAACCTATGCTGGTGTCAGAGTGCAGCAAGCTGCTTCAACCCGCCGTGCAACCATAAAAAACGCGGTAATTACCGCGTTTTTTACAACAGGGCAGACGCTTAATGGCCTAAATGCGGCACCGGTTGCAACCAGCCAGCTGGAGCCTTGCGCTCACCACGCTGTATGGCAGTGTATACCTCGTAGATGTGCTTAACATGCTCACCCACCTTACCATCGCCAACGTTAAGACGCCGACCATCTTCGAAAATATAGGAACCGACCGGTGATACTACCGCTGCAGTACCAAAGCCACCCGCTTCAATAATGTCACCGGTTTCAATGCCTTTAATGAAGTCGTCCAGTCGCACCATTTCCTGACGCACCGGATAGCCCAATTCAGCAGCTAGCTCAATGATGGACTGCGACGTGATTGAACGCAAAATGGTGTCTGTAAACGCTGGAATAACCACAGTGCCATCTTTCAGAATATGGAAGTGATTCATTGCCCCAGCTTCCTCGATGTACACATTGTTGTTATCCAGATACAACACCTGTGATGCCCCAACTTCTTTCGCGGCACGACCAGCGCGCAGTGACGCAGCATAATTACCAGAAGCCTTACTAGCGCCGGTACCACCAGGAGCCGCACGGTGATAATGAGTGCTGATCAGCAGGCTGATTGGGCTCAGACTGGCACCATAGTAAGCACCGCTAGGACTCAATACGACACAGAAAGTGTATGAGGTTGACGGGCTGACGGACAGGCGATCTTCTGTTGCAAAAATAAACGGCCGGATATACAAGCAAGCACCGTCCTGCATAGGAAACCACAGGCGATCGGCATCGATCAGCGCGTTGATTGCCTGTAGTTGCATCTCTTCTGGCAGATAGGGAATGCACAGGATATCGGCGGAACGATTCATCCGTTCTGCGTTCTTGTTGATACGGAACGTGTAAATCTCACCGTCCTGATGCATGAAGGCCTTAGCACCTTCAAAAATTGACTGCCCATAATGGAGCGCTACAGCACCTGGTGCGACTGAGAAAGGACCATATGGCACTATACGCGGATCCCGCCATTCACCGTCGTAATAATCCATCAAAAACATATGGTCGGTACGCAACCGGCCAAACCCGACATTTCCCTCCGGACGGAACTGCTCCTGGCGGCGTTCTGCGGCAGGTTTTAACTGATACTTGATTTCCATTTTGCACTACCTTGACTATTGTTCAAGCAGACTAGGAAGCGCGACCGCGAAAGTCAATAGGCATCGGGGATTGCAAGCGATAACAAATAGATTTTTTTATCATCGGCATTAACACCATGCAGCAATGAGCCATTTGCCACGCCACACTTGCTACGAGTGCCGTTTGATGCCGCTGAATGTTAACGATTTCTCGGCTCACTTATCGATATGTTGCCAATTATTGGCAATTCCGTACGGTTTTTCGGCAATTACCCAGAGGTTACTATTCGTCAGTCGGCCTGCACTGTAGAATCAACTGACATTTACTACAGACCGGAAGGACTTTCCCCATGAGCCTTGAATTGTTGTCCAAACTGGAAGCCAGTATCCAGAATGCACTGGAACAGATCGAATTGTTAAAACTAGAATTGGATGAAGAAAAACAGAAGAACCTGTCACTCAGCGAGCAGAACCAAGGGCTGCAGCAGGAACTCAATACTTGGAACGACAAAGTCTCTGGCTTGGTAGGACTGCTCACTGATAAAGTAGAGTGATTATACCGATGACGCCTCATGCGTCTGTTGATCCAATAGCTGGTTGAGTTCAATGACCGCCTGCTTCACTTTGGGCAGGCCTTTTCCCGGTAGCAGAAAACGTCCTCTTTCAAATTCAAGCCGTCCAAGATCTTTCACCCAGACCGCACCTTTTAGAAAAATCCGCGCATGTTTAGCGATGAGTTTAGGAGCATAAACGGGAAATACGCGCACGGGACCTCCTTCTTCATTTTGTTATCTGACCCTATGCTTGGACAAGCAGCCGCCCTGCGGAGTTTCATCTGCCCAGCGTTTTTTTAGTGCCCGCGCAATGTGTATGTGAAAAAATAAATAAAATCAATGATTGCCAATTTTTTGACGCCGCGATATATTATTGACGTTACTCAGGGTAAAAACTGAGCCTCTGGCTCTAAATCCGTACGTCTCTTTATGAGAAGTACGGTTTTTTTTGCCTGTAATTCCAGATGCTCGGCTGCTCCTTTGCGAAACAGCAGAAAAAAACTGGGCACCTAGGCTAATGCCGATCGCTTTAAGTAATTGAACGATCTTGAGCAGACTTCATAATCGGCCTCAACATTGTTGAGGCCGATTTTTTATGTCCGAATTTTCTAAAGAGTTGCAGATTACCGCCGAGTTTTGCCAAGAGTATCATCTCAACGCCTTTGCTAAACATATTCCTCTAGCGTGGGTGGAAGAGGCGGTTAAACAAACAGGCAGAGCTTCTGTCCGTAAGCGCCGTTTCCCTGCTGAGCAAGCAGTATGGCTTGTGTTAGGGATTGGTCTATTACGAGACCGCTCTATTCAAACGGTTTGTGACAGACTTGAACTTGCGTTCCCTGATGCCAAAGGCGAACTTCCTCCGTTGGCGACAAGTAGCATCATTAAGGGCAAAGAAAAACTGGGCTTTGAACCCATGCGTTATCTGTTCAAGCTCACGGCGGCTCAATGGGATAAGCAAAGTGAATTCGCGCAGTGCTGTGGTTTGAAACTGATGAGCGTGGACGGAACGTACTTCAAAACGCACGATACTGAAAGTAATCGTACCTTTGGCTATGCTCAAAAATCTGCGTCATTTCCTTCAGTGCTTGCAGTCACATTGATGTCCACTAAAACACATTTAGTCTCCGATGCGGCTTTTGGCCCTGTGACAGAAAGTGAAATCTCTTATGCACAACAACTTGTCGGCTCTGCACCAGAAAACTCTTTAACGCTGTTTGACCGCGGCTTTATGTCCGCAGAACTCTTTTCAAGCTGGCAAGGCGGTGGCGAAAATACCCATTGGCTCACGCCCATTAGATATAACATTCTGGCGTCGTACAGCGATTATGAGCACCTCATTGAAATGCCTGTTTCACCTCAAGCACAAGCGCAATATCCCCATTTAGGAAAAACCTGGAAAGCGAGGCTTGTGCTCATTCCATCACCGAAAGGCGAGATAAAAGGATTTATCACGTCTTGCTTATGCCCAGAGACATATGCGTTAAAAGAACTCGTAGATGTTTACTGGCAACGCTGGGAAATCGAACGTGGTTATGGAGAGCTGAAACAATATCAACTGGTGAATAAACCGCTGCTGAGAAGTCTTAAGAGTGATGGGATATACCAGGAGCTTTGGGGAATACTGACGTCATACAACATTATTCGCCTAGAAATGGCTGAAATGGCCAAACAACATCAAGTGGAGCCGTTACGTATTAGTTTCGTCAATGCGCTTTATCTGATACAGGATGAGTTTATTTGGTCAGATACTGGAGCCCCGGGAGCAATTCCTAAGGCACTGAAAACGCTTAGAGATAATGGTAAGCGGCTAATTTTGCCAGAGAAAAGGAAAAGACAGCCTTACCCAAGAGCCGTATTAAAAAAAGCGGCGAAATATCCTTCACGCTCTAGAGATAAGAATGCCACTCGCTCTTAAGCGAGTGGCGTTAGGCACCTAGGCCCGGTTTCACCAGCAGCAGTTGTTATTCCAGTTTACTAAGATACTTGATGATTTCTGCAAGCTGCTCAAATGACTTCAGCGAGGCGGTATCAATCAGATATTTCTCGTTCACCACCAATGCGGGAACGCCTTCGATTTTGGCGTTTTCGGTGCTGCGCTTCATGCTGGCAACCATGCTGTTAACCATGAAAGAGTTGGCAGCAGCTTCGAATTCTTTAGCATCTACGCCTTCGGCAACAAAGAACTGTTTTACGTCTTCCATGCTGGTAAAGCGCTGATGTTTTTCATGAATAGCGGCAAACAAGGCCGGTTCGATTTTATCGCTGACGTTCAGCAGCTCCGAAATCGCCCATGCCCGAGACATCACCACCCCCATCTCACGCCCAATAAACTCCACATGGATCTGCTTGAATGTCATATCCTTTGGCATATCAGCTTTCAGCTTTGGCAGGAAAGTTTTGGAAAAGTGATAACAATGCGGACAGTAAAACGAGAAGTATTCTGTGAGATTAGGTTTCACTGACGCTGGCTTGTCAGAGATAATTTTGTAGTTGACACCTTCTTTAAACTCAGTAGCGTTTGCCGCGAGTGGCAGCAACAACAACGCCGCAGCCAAAATCAGTAATTTTTTCATTGGGGTTCCTTGCTTTATTATTCTGGACCGGAATGACTGGTCGCCGACTAAAATAATCTTCTTTTCGAGTCCAACTCAAGCCCGGAGTTCCAATTTCCCGGAAAATCGCCGAAATCAATACGGGATCAGGCTTAGGGGTGGCTGCAGCAGCCGTTGCTGCTGCTCCGTAAACAGTTGTAACTGCTGCCGCCAGTAATCTTCCGTTGCAAACCACGGGAAATGTCTGGGAAAGGCCGGATCTTGCCAGCGTCTGGATAACCAGCCGTTATAATGCAGCAATCGCAATGCCCGCAGACATTCAATTAACTTCAATTCCGCCGGATGAAAATCCCCAAACTCGCTGTAAGCCTCCAGTAACACCTCCAATTGCAGTTGTTGCTGATTGCGATCGCCATTCAGCATCATCCACAAATCCTGTACCGCCGGGCCATTGCAGGCATCATCCAGGTCAACAAAACCGGGGCCATCAGGTGTCCATAAAATATTTCCTGGATGCAGGTCTCCATGCAGTCGTATTTTTGAAGGCGTTTGCTGTTGCCATATAGCCTTGACCTGCTGCAACAGCGCGCTAGTCACTTCCCGCAACGGTGATAGCAGTTTTACTGGGATCAACTCACATGCCATCATCTCTGCCAGTCCGGTGTCGCCAAAAGACTGGGGGCTCATTGCAATACGCGCTTGAAAACGGCTGCCTTTGGCGTACTGGTGCATACGGCCAATAAACTGACCAACCGCTTCCAATTGTTCCAGGTTATCCACTTCAAAACTGCGGCCACCAATAGATGGAAACAGTGCAAAGCGATATCCCTGATAGTGATGCAAGCTAATGCCCTCTATTTTAAGCGGTGCCGCCAGCGGGATTTCAGCTTCCTGCAGTTCAAAGGTAAACGCGTGCTCTTCGAGAATTTGCGCATCACTCCAACGTTCGGGTCGATAAAACTTCACCACATAACGTTGACCACGGTCACAACGGAATTGATAAACACGATTTTCGTAGCTATTGAGCGGTAACAACCCACTTTCAGGATAGATACCAATACTTTCAATGGCATCTAGGATCAGTTCCGGTGTCAGCCCGCTGAAATGAAACGCGGCACTGGTATTACTCATGGTTGTGACTCCCATAATTTTTTGAGATATTGCAACACTTCAAAATCCTGCGGTTGCTGACAACTGAGCCAACAACTACCACTGTAGAATTCAAACTGCAGCCATAAGAGCGTGCCTTCAAATTCCACCAGCCACTGATGGCGATCTGCCCCCCAATTACGTTCACGCACCTGCAAATCCAGCCGTTGGCACAACTGCATTGCCAACTGTGGAAATTGTTCAAAGTCACAGGTCAGCGCGAACATCAACGTATACTCTGAATTATTGAGTGTGGCACTGCCAATACCCACGTTAAGTTGTTGCAAGTCAAGCGCTCCATCAACTACTACATGACATAATCAGCCCTTCGCCCCAAGCTGGTGGTCGACAGGCTAAGTCAGTAAATTCTGCATGAGTATCATAAGGGGTTCGCAGTGCCTGATACAATCGCTGTAGCGGCTCAGTATCGCCCTGCTCTGCAGCCGCTATTGCCTGTTGAGCCAGATAGTTACGCAAAATATATTGCGGATTCTGCTGGCGCCGCTGCTCCTGCCACAAACCGATGTCGGGAATCGTCCCTAGGCGCTGACGGTATTGTGCCAACCAGTGATCAAAAGCCGCTGTATCAACAAACTGATCGCGTAATGTGGAGTGGGTTGCGCTGGGGTCCAATGCTGCAAAATGCCGCAGTGTTAAGGTGTAGTCCAGCCCTTGCTGTTCCAGCATAGTGGTGAAAGCGCCGATAAGTGCCAAATCATCAGACAACCGCGTTTCATCCTCGGTGGCAGGCAACCCCAGTTTTTGTCCCATCAATTGCAGATAATGTTGCACCAGTGTTGGCTGATAATGCTGCAATGCTGCCAACAATGCATCAGAGGAGATTATGGGAGTTAACGCTTGTGCCAGACATTGCAGGTTCCATAAACCAATACCTGGCTGCTGCCCGAAAGCATAGCGGCCTTCGGGATCGGAGTGGTTACAGATAAAGTCTTCTTTGAAGGTGTCAAGAAACGCAAACGGGCCGAAATCAAAGCTGTCGCCGACAATCGACATATTGTCGGTATTCATAACCCCGTGGGCAAAGCCGATAGCCTGCCAACTGGCGATGAGTCTGGCGGTGGCTTCTACGACCTCGACAAACCACTGTCGATAACCCGCAGCATCACAGTGAAGATGGGGGAAATGCTGACGGATGGTAAAGTCAGCCAACCGCGTTACCCGTTCCGCACTGCCGCCAGTGCTGTAGTAACTGTGCTCAAAATGCCCAAAGCGGATATGACTGCGCGCCAAGCGTACGGTGATTGCCCCTTTTTCCAATGTTTCCCGCCAAACTGGCAGTTCAGAGCCGATCACGGCTAACGCCCGGGTGGTAGGAACACCGAGATGAAATAATGCCTCTGACACCAGAAATTCCCGAATAGCAGAACGGGCCACCGCCCGGCCATCACCATGACGGGAAAAAGGGGTTGGCCCCGCCCCTTTTAACGCCACATCCCAATAGCCTTGCGGGCCCGCAGCTTCACCGAGAATAATTGAACGACCATCACCCAATTGTGGACTGTATCCGCCAAACTGATGACCACTATAGATCTGGGCATAATAGGTCGCCCCAGGCATTCGTTGATTGCCAGCCAACTGTTGCAACAACTGTTCATTTGGTTGTGTTAGCCCCAGCATTGATGCGGCATCATCGCTCCAAGCTAACCAGTGGGGCGACGGCAATCCGCTAGGCATTACCGCTTCATAAAAATCTGGTAGTTGCTCAAAAAAGTCCTGTTTAAAATGCATTAAGGTTCAGGGTTAAAAGTGTGCCACTGATCACAGGTTACCATATTCGCGTCATCCAGGCGGCAGCGATGCGCGCACTGGAATACTGCCGGGGCCTCTGCCAGCTGTTGCATGCCGCGGCCTTTAGCTTCACATTGCTGCAGCGTCTCATAATAACCGTTGATGGCGGCATAATGGTGCGCAGGCTGAGGCAGTTGCTGCTGTTGCGGGTAATAGAACAGCGTCCATTCAGGCACCTGAGTACACCCGGTAAAAGCCAACACCCCTGATAATCCGATGATTAAACGTCGCACCGCTACCTCCGACTGAGAAAATAAACCCGGCCGTCATAGGGCCGGGTCTGACATTATGATATTGGAAGACTCACTGACGGCTTTCAGCCACCAGCTTTAAGCCGGGTCTTTTCGATGCGCTTGATGCGGCCATCAAAACCGGTCACCGTGCCGTCATCTAAGCCCAGCTCCAGCGCCTGTTGGCACAAGTCGATAGCCAATTCATAGTGACCGCTATCGGTACACAAGGTTGACAGTTGCATAAATCCAACCCCTTTTAATTCGGCCTTGGGATCAGCTTTTTGTAATGCTGCCAGACTTTCGCGATAGAGTTGCGGGTAAGTCTCAGCAAAACGTTGTCCAAACTGCAGATAATGGTTGTTTTTACGTTGTTTGTAACACTCAGCAACCACTGCTAGCAGCGTTTCATGACGGGCAACAACACCATCGGCGGCGGCATATTGTGCCATGGCCCGTTTGAGTGTGACATTGCCCCAACTGATATCGTCTTGGGATACTACTTGCGGCTCTGGCTCTGGCTCTGGCTCTGGCTCTGGCTCTGGCTCTGGCTCTGGCTCTGGCTCTGGCTCTGGCTCTGGCTCTGGCTCTGGCTCTGGCTCTGGCAGCTGAGTATCCGCTGTCACCGCCGTTTCTGCAAAATCGGCATCTTGGTGACGTTTAACGGGGGCGATATCTCGTGGTTGTCGAGAACGCTCATTCGCTGCTAGCGTCTGTGCTCGCCGGTATAAAAATATCCCCACGCCGATCAGGGCAATGATGGCTATCAATTTCAACATGTTGTTTCACCGTTTGACTGGGAGGGTGGCATGACCGACAAGACACAACACAAGGTTTGCCGATCCAATTGTGTTACCAAGAATAGATTTAATGTATTCTCTCCGTAAAAATCAAGTATTTAACTTTGCGTATTTACCCTGTCGGTCCCCAAACCTGTGACCTGTGTAACGTCTAGCGGGTAATTCGGTCATGTAACTGCCAACTTAATTGAGGCAAATAAGGATATCGGTTATGCAAAAAATATTGATTGTGGCCCACGCCAGCCCTTATGGCTCAGAAAAAATGTTTAACACGCTGCGTATTGCCGTAGCGATGAAAGAATTTGCGGCAAATGAGGCGGAACTGAAACTGTTCCTGATGTCAGATGCCGTATTCAGCGCGGTCAAAGGACAGCAAACCCCAGATCTCAGCTACAACCTGCAACAGATGCTGGAAATTCTGACAGCGCAGAATGTACCGCTGTTACTCTGTAAAACTTGTGCTGAGTCTCGGGGCGTCACCCAGGAGATGCTGGTTGATGGTGCAGCTATCGGCACGCTCGGAGATCTAACGCGCTGGACGCTAGAAGCCGATAAAGTCATGCATATCTAAATGCCTTAAGGGTGCGCATGATAACTTGCATTTTGTGCGCACCTTCAAACTCTCCACGACTGTCACTACTGCTCTACATCGCCCTTCGCTAAACTTGTGACATGGGCTGTTCGTAGGAGCCGTTATGTCACTGCTACAAGGTAAGCTACAAACTGAATTGCAAACAATTACGGCGATGGTACAGATCTATTGCCGCGCTCATCATCATAGTGATGAAGGATTGTGCCAAGCGTGTCAGGCGCTGTTGGATTACGCTGAAACTCGTCTGGATCGTTGTCCTTATGGAGAAACAAAGCCTGCCTGCAAACATTGCCCAGTACACTGCTATAAAGCCGAGCCGAAAGAGCAAGTCAGGCAGATCATGCGTTATGGCGGTCCGCGAATGCTGTGGCAACATCCATTACTGGCAATCCGCCATTTGCTGAACGAACGTAAACCATTTCCTGATAAGCCCCCACATAACGCGTCCAATCGTGCCAAGCGGCAAAAAGCACCGTAGTACATTTTTATTGCAGTTGTCGTCCGCTGTGTTAACAATGAGCTAAGTAGAGCTGGCGGAGATCGCCATGACCGCACTTGGTGATTTTTTTACAAATGCCTACTGGTGGTTATCACTCATTGGGGGTCTGCACTGCCTGATGTTGGCGGGCTATGCCTTGTTTTTCTATAACGAACGCAGTGAGCAAAAATGGCTATTAACTGGCATGTTTGCCTTGATGGCGCTGTACTTTTTTACCGGCATGTTCAACAGGGATAACATCCCCACCCCGTTACATCTGCTGTTTATCCTGTTACAACCTACTTATTTTCTGCTCTTACCGCTGCTATACCTATACTGCCGCCGCTTATGTTACCCCCATCTCGGCATTCAATTGCCGATGCGTCATCTGCTGCCGATGCTGCTGGCGATGTTGCTGGTAATACTGGCGCTACTGTTCCACCGCACCAACGTGACGGAAATACTGCTGATTGGCCCCAGAAACCCACTTAAAGGTCTGGCACTGTTGCTGCCACTGGCTCTCAGTTTACAGACGTTAGTCTATCTATGGCTGATCCTACGGTTGCTGATACAACATCGCAGTCAATTAGAACAAAGTCATAACCCACTGTTACAACTACGCTTCCGTTGGTTACTGTTGCTGACAACAGCGCTTATTATCAACTGGTTGGTGCGGAATCTGGCGTTCGTATTGCCGCTGATATTTGGTGATCAACTGGCTCCCGTCACTCGGACATTCCCGCATGCCATACTGTTACTGACACTTTATGCGCTAGCACTCTATGGCTTAAAACAACTTACCCATATTGCCTACCTACGGGGGCAGGCAGCACGAGGAACCCAACAAGCGGCCACTCAGGACGATGTGTTGAGCGATGAAGAGAAGCTGTTTATTCGCCAACTGTTAAAGCAATCTAAAGATCGTCAGTAACGGTCAACGTTACATCTGTTAAGCTATGCAACAGCGCTATTCCGTACAGCGTTTTATCTGAACCTAAGCTGACAAGTAGCCACAAAAGAACGCTTTTTTATTTTGTTACTCTGTATTTTTCAGCATTGGACGTTAAGCTAATGCTCAATCGACAGGGACACCTGCCGTTAAACAGATAGATGGAGGTTCCGATGAAAACCTTTAATAGTATTTTACTTGCAGCAGCCACGTTAATCGCCAGTCTGAGCTTTTCAGGCAGAGCGTTGGCAGAAGACAGCTATAACGATGCATTGGCAACCTTTCAGAAGGCTAGCGAAACTCATAAATTCTTTAATACTGCCTATGGCTATGCGATATTTCCGACTGTAGGCAAAGGTGGCATTGGCATAGGTGCTGCTTATGGCAAGGGCCGGGTATACCGCGGTGGTGTTTATACCGGTGATTCATCACTGACTCAAGTGTCCATTGGTTTCCAGCTTGGAGGTCAGGCCTACAGTGAAATTATCTTCTTTAAAGATGCTAAAGCTTACAACGACTTTACCAGTGGCAGTTTTGAATTTGGAGCACAAGCTTCTGCCGTGGCCATCAATCTTGGTGCAAACGCCCAAGCAGGCACCACTGGCAATTCCGCTGGCGCCGGACAACATGGTGGCAACCAATCAGCTACTGCAGCCTATATCAATGGTATGGCGGTATTTACTGCGGCCAAAGGCGGCTTGATGTTTGAAGCGGCTTTAGCCGGACAATCCTTTACCTTTGATGCAAAATAGTGATTAGCCAAGGCTGACAATAAAGGCGACATTGAGTCGCCTTTATTATTACCAGCCAATCCACTGGCGGGATCTGTCTCCGAGCCCTTTTTTAATAATATCGGCAAGCCAGATACTGCCGTAAAGCAATAACAGGAAGATCCCCACCGATAACGCAATGGATGTCAGCGCCGAACCAGGAGCCAATTTAAAATGTAACAACTTGCAGGCGTCGGCAAATAACATTGAAAAGATCGGATGCAGGAAAAAGATAGCAAAGCTCATATCCGCTACCCGCTCCAACCAAGGAAATTCACCACAGCGGGCCAATATTTCACAGCCTTTCAGCACCAAGATACATAAACAGAACTTCTGCACAAATTGCCAGTCTATGCCGCCATAACTTAGGGCATCTTTATGATAGTTACCGACATGTCCTTCAATGTTAGTTTGCACCCATAAACTAACAAACAGCCCGAGCCACGCCAGAATATTCAGCGCAACTGTCAATCGCTTCACCACCACTTGCTCCTGTGAATACAACATCCCCAACAGATAAAAGGGCGTGAAATACAGCAATGATTGCAACACATTAACATTGCCTATCGGTCGATGTAGCAACATCGAAATCAACATTGAAAGCAACAACAGTGTCATACGCCATGAGCGAGACAGGTGAATGTAAAACAGAAAAACCGGCGACAGCGCAAACACCAACATGATAAAAGGCACGTACCAGTGTGGAAACAGCACATAACCATTGCGAACTGTGTACCAGACATCGAGTAATAGCTGTGACGCCGCATGTCCCTGTAACCAATACCATTCCACCAGCAACAGCATTAAACCCGCCAGCGAAACCCATAAAAATGGCAACAGCACATTACGGATCTTGGAGCGCATAAATCCTTGATATTCAAATCTTGGATAAAACACTCGGTGGAAAAAATAACCGGAAATGAATACGAATAAGGCCGTACCACCTCGGACCAAGTTTTCCAGCATCAGCGGGAAACCTTCGCCTGAGTTGTAAACGCTGTGTCCTGCCACAATCAGCAAAATGGCAATACCACGCATATAAGTAAATTCGGCTTGTTTCTGGCGCATAAAGGCCTCTCGCAACTAACAGGGATTAAATACTAGGGGAGTTTTGCAGCCGGAGATTTAAGATACCGGATACTGACAGCAGACATGATCTTCAGGATAAAAAACGCCGTCAGCATATCCGTAATGCAGGGAAAGCGGAATAGGCCATCGAAAATATTTTATATCGACCGATAAAAACAAAAACATTGATAAATATCAGCCTATTACATCAATCACCAAACCAGCGTTTCAGGGTTGAGGTGGCTTCGGCATGCACGCTATCGTCAATATACATACTGACCATCGCCAATGCCGCGGCCAAAGCCCCGAGATCGTCACTGAAGCCAACAATAGGCGTCAGATCCGGTATGGCATCTAACGGCGAGATAAAATAAGCAAGGGCGCCGAATATCGCTGTTTTCGCCCATTTGGGTGTGTTTTCACGCTTAGCGGCGTAGTACAGCAGCAATGCATTTTCCACAACTTCCCTGCCAGCCTTTAGCGCGAACCCCTTGAGCTTGTCCCAAAATCCCTGTTCACTGTATTCCTGCTGCATAATGAACTCCCATTGCCCAGTGTTATATCGTTCCCGGCGGTAACTTACCAGTTATCTGCAGCGCCGTCAGCACATGGCAACCACACAATAACAATTCAGAAACATTACATTTCAAACCGTCATCAGATGTTCCAAGGCAAATCGCATTCGTTGGTCAGCATGCATTGGGGATGGGGTCATCAATTGCAGCCAATGGCTGATACAGTCTCGGTTCGGCACACGTTTGTCTGATTGTCCCAGCAGCTGTGTCAACGCATAACAGTATTGGTAGTAAAGCTGCACATCATGAGCATCGACGGCTTCTTCACTAACATTGATCATGGTGCCACGAATAAAGTCCCGTACCAAAGCACAACGGTCAAAGCCTCTTACTTCGCCCATTTGCTGGATTTGCTGCTGGTTCCAGTGCTGGTAACGCGCATATGCCTGAGTAAACGCCGCCTGATAATCAACACTGGCCTGTGATAGCAGCTCGGTATTTGGCATCACCCTAGATATGACAAAGCGCTTACGGCAAGTAACCTCATGTAAACGCCAGCAATAATGATACAGATACTGATATAAGGGATTATCTGGATATAAGGTGATACTTTGGGTCTGCAGCCAGAAGTCATTAAATTCTGCGGCGGCAACCGCCACGATTAAATCTGACTCATTGGGGAAATGATTATATACAGTTCCTCTTGAGATCTGGCTAATTTCAACGAGATGGGAACGACAAAGATCAAATATTTTATGGCCACGTAAACTATTCTGTGCCAATGACACTAAATAATTACAGCGCTGTTGCCAGCTACTCACTTTTGGCCTCCAAAATAATAGCCTGTCTTCACAGTCTGATAATACCAGCCTAGGGAGTTAATCCCAATTGAGTAATAATTAGAGCACCATAAGCAACCGCAATATTCGATGCTGAAATTAGAATTGTTAGAAAGTCTGATTGCCGTTGCCGAAACCGGTAATCTGTCAAAAGCCGCTGAACGCCTGTGCCGTACTCAGTCGGCACTCAGTTTACAAATCAAAAAGCTTGAAGAAAGCGTTGGTCAGGTATTGCTATTACGCGATAACAAAGGCGCCAAGCTCACTGACGCTGGTGAGAAACTGCTGAATTATGCTTATAAAATGTTGCAGCTCAACAGCCAGGCTATAGATGAGCTGAAGGAAGACGCGCAGCAGACCATTCGTCTTGGGATCCCCACCGATTATGTCAAATGGTACCTAGAAAGCGGCTTGATCGAATTTATCCGTGAATTCACTCATCTGCAGTTGGTCATAGATACCGATGTGTCCGGCAATCTGTTCCGACGCCTGCAAAATGGCGAGTTTGACGCTATCATTGCGACGCACTGGAAACCACAACCCAATGGCGAGTTATTATTTGAACGGCGGTTTGTCTGGAGTGCGGCCAAACACGGTCAAGCGCATAAACGGTCAGTGATCCCGGTGGCCTTGTATCCAGAAAACTGCCCTATCAGAGTTCAAGTATTTGCCAATCACAACCTATTGATGCGGCCACTGCATGTGCTACTCACCACGCCCTCACCACAGGCAATCTGCAGTGCCGTGGAAAATGATCTAGTGATTGCGCCACTGGCAGAGTTTCGTGTCAACGATAAGATGCAGGTATTGGATCCAGACACGCATGGGCTACCGCCACTACCGCTGTTCAACGAATCGCTGTACGTTAACCCAGCATCTGAATCTGAAGCGATTGAACAGCTTCGAGCGCTGCTCAAAGCTAATCTCTCTCGGTTATCTCTTCAGCACCAATAAAAAAGTGGTAACCCGTAATTGGGGGTTACCACCTCAAGCCATCACTAAGCGTGACTACTCTTGGAACTTACTGAATTTGAAGGTGTGACAATCTTTACAGATTGGTTGTTTTACCGCATGTTCACCATGACATTCAGTACAAGGGACATCTTTACCATAATGCAGATTATTATGGGGATTCTGCCACTGCTCATCGCCCTGTCTGGCAGTTTGCTGCGCCAGCTTGTCGACGGAATGGCATTTCAGGCAACTGTCGTCTGCCGCACGGCTGACGGGTTTATCAACACCATGACAGGTGGCACATTGATGTTTAGTATATAACTGTTGATGATAACTACGACCCATCATCTTGCCTTGAGACACAAGCGTGTCACCCGCCATAACAGCGGAAGAAAACGCCAGCAGCATTGCCATCACGGCTGAACAGGAAATAAGTGATTTCATTGTCGGTCCTCCTTTATGCGCCCATAATGCTGCGAGCAGCGGTCATTCCCATCACCATACATTCAGGGATGGCACAGCTACCGAGTCGACTGACACCGTGAATACCGCCACAGACCTCCCCAGCGGCATACAACCCCTTAATCGCTTTACCTGTGTTGCTATCTAGCACTTCGGCATTGGCATTCACCTGCACACCGCCCTGGCAGTAATGAACCTTCGGCCACAGGCGCACAACGGTATAAGGTGCCTGTATGTACATGCCCTTAGCCTTAGCCATACTCTTGCCAAACTGCTTGTCTTCTCCGTCTTTCACATAAGCATTGTACTCATCCACCTGCTGCTGCAGTGGTTGCAGCGGAATATTGAAGCGTTTGGCGATAGACTGCAGGTCGTCAAACTTCCAACCCACACCGTACTTCAAAACGTTTTCACAGGTCGGATGTTCCTTGGCGTGGGCATAGCTGGTGATCATAATAGGGGGCAGCGGTTTTCCAGCGGAATCCCGACATGCCAACTCAGCATCTGCCCGAGTTTTACGGTCGGCGATTTCATTCATGAAACGCTTACCAGTCAAACAGTTAACCGCGATGGAATGAGGGAAATTAAAAATCGCATAATTAGACACATAGCCGAATCCCCCTTCATCCGGCGATGCCCAAGGACCAGACTGAATGTAGGCCAGATGCACGGGAATCGCCCCCAGACGGAACATTTCCAACATACCTTCCCCAGTTGCGCCTTTAGCATTAGTACAGCCGACTTCTGCTGTCAGCGTTGGATCTTGGGCCATACGCAAATTAACATTCTGTGCAAAGCCCCCTGTTGCCATCAACACCCCTTTACTGGCGCGGATATGCAGGAGCTTGCCGCTATTTTCATCTTCAAAATAGTAGGGATAGCGAATGCGGATACCGATTACCGCCGCGTCTTTTCCGAGAATGAACCCCTCAAATTTACTGCGATTTTGCAGTTTCACTCCCAGTTTACGGCACTCATGCACTAAGGGTTGGGTGATACCCGCGCCGCAACTAACTTTGGTCTGATAGGTTCTGGGAACTGAGTGGCCACCTAACTGCTGCAGATAGGGATAGTACTCAGCACCAGCGTCAATGGTCATCTGTAATGCGTCGCTGGCATGCGAGGCAATATGGCGCAGTAATTTTTCATCAGCGACACCACGACCGGACTTCAGTTGATCCGCTACCATGGTGTCGACGGAATCTTGGATCCCTTTTTCCTTTTGCAATGGAGTATTTGGTGCCGCAAACAGGCCACCATTAATGGCAGAGTTACCGCCATACACCGCCATTTTTTCATAGATGGTAACAGCCTTACAGCCATGTTTTGTCGCTTCAATACCTGCTGCCAGTCCGGCGAAACCAGAGCCGATAATTGCCATTTCCACTTGTTCATCCCAGTGAATGCTATCATCGGCTACAATTGCGTTTGCCATGCCCGGTGCGGCAAACGCCACCCCGGTAGCCCCCAGCCCTTTAATAAAATTGCGGCGAGTTAAAAAATCAACTTTGTTCATATAGTAATGCTCCCGTGCTCACTTTTTAGGAAAGTGTATAAATGGAATGAGTTCCAAAATACGAAACGGGTGTCATCACTCAATATTACTTAGGCGGATCTTATTGGTTTTCGGTACTTATATTTAAAACTGCCGATGAAATATCACATTGGCGTCAATTCCAATCTATGACCTACTATTTCTATCACTTTCTTATTATAAATAATCCTAATATCTCAATATTAAATTTCCGCCGTCAGCAACTAAAAATTGTTTATTCTTATTTAATATCTGATAAATTAAACTGACTTAATTTAATTGAATAATTATTATGAAAACTAGAGCGATTTCCCATAATGATGCCCAGGCGTTGTCTGCTTATTTTTCTCGTAATCAGGCACATTTTTCGCCGTGGGAACCGCTACGCCCCAAGGAATATCACTCGCTTGCAAGCTGGCAAAATCGGTTGCAACTGTTGTTTGCCGAACCGATTAATGAATACTGGTTTGTACTGGACAGCGGCCTGCAGATTGTCGGACATTGTACTTTGAGTAACATTATCCACGGGCCATTTCAGGCGTGCTATATGGGGTATGGCATTGACGCCGCGCAGCAAGGAAAAGGGCTGATGCCTCAGTTATGTCAGACGGCTTTGGATTTTGCATTTAATGAGCTGCGACTGAATCGGGTAATGGCTAACTATATGCCTACCAATTTGCGTTCCGCTAACCTGTTGCAACGGCTGGGATTTGAACGTGAAGGCATTGCTAGACGTTATCTTAAAATCAATGGACAATGGCAGGATCATATATTGACTGCCAAGCTAGCAACGACCGATTAGGCTGCAAACAGGGAACATTCAGGGAGCACTATGATCCAAGTTCATCATCTCGAATCATCACGTTCTTACCGTATCATCTGGCTGCTGGAAGAGCTGGGGTTAGACTATGAAGTTATCACTTACCGACGCGACCCAAGCTATGCCGCCCCGGCAGCACTAAAACAGATACATCCACTGGGCAAGGCGCCTGTGCTCACCGATGGCAATCTCACCATTGCAGAATCTGGCGCTATTATTGAGTATCTACTGGACCGTTATGATAGCGAACATGTCTGGCGCCCCCACGGCGGGCAAGCACTGTTGGATTACCGTTACTGGTTACACTTTGCTGAAGGTTCATTGATGCCATTGCTGGTGATGCGACTGGTGCTCGGCAAGGTCAAAGAAAAACCGATGCCTTTTTTTGCCCGTCCGATTGCACGCAAATTGATAAGTGGCATTGATCAGCTATTCATTCAAGCCCGCCTGACACCGCAATTGAATCTCATCGAAAGCTGGTTAGCAAGGCACCCTTGGTTTGCCGGAGAGACTATCTCGGGGGCAGATATTCAGATGGAACTGGCACTGCAGCTTGCCGCTAGGAGAACCGATTTAAGTGGCTATCCCTGCATTCAGGCCTATCTGGCAAAAACAGCTGCCAGACCTGCGCACCAGTTGGCACAACAAAAAGCCGCCTGAGAACCACAGATTACCCGCCGACTCAGGCGGGTTTCTTTTTACCAAAGACTGGGCGCGCGCCAGGTCGGCCGTTACCGCGTGCAGGTTTAGCGGCACCTTTGTTGTCTGACGCCGAGTTATTTGGGCGCTTGTTGGCTGTTTTACTCTGGGCAGGTTTATCGTCACTTGCAAACTGATTACTGCTGAAGCGGGTCAGCCCCTGTTGCCCCCTAGCAGCGGGTTTATTGCCTTGTTTACGGGCAAATTGCTCGGCACGTCCTTCCGGTGGTACCAGATGCTGTGGCCCAGTACCGATTAGATCTTCGCGTTTCATATTGATCAGCGCTTCGCGGATCAATGGCCAACCTTGTGGGTCATGGTAACGCAGTAACGCCTTATGCAGGCGACGCTGGCGTCCTTTCTTGGGAATAAATACCGCTTCACTGTCATGTTTGACGTTACGCAGCGAATTCAAGCCAGTGTGATACATGGTCGTGGCATTAGCCATCGGTGATGGATAGAAGTTCTGCACCTGATCCAGCTTGAACTTGCGGGCTTTGAGCCACAGCGCCAAATTCAGCATATCCTCGTCAGTGGTGCCGGGATGGGCTGAAATAAAATAGGGGATCAGGAACTGTTCTTTCCCCGCTTCTTTCGAATACTGGTCAAACATTTCCTTAAACTTGTCATAGGTGCCCATGCCGGGCTTCATCATTTTTGACAACGGCCCTTCTTCGGTATGTTCTGGCGCTATCTTGAGATAGCCGCCAACATGATGTTTCACCAGCTCTTTCACATAACGCGGATCTTCAATGGCTAAGTCATAACGCACACCGGAAGCGATCAATACTTTTTTGATACCCGGTACATCGCGCGCGGCTCGATACAGGTCAATGGTATGCTGATGATCCGTATCCAGATGACCACAGATTGCCGGAAAAACGCACGACAAACGACGGCAGGTCTTTTCAGCTTTTTCGCTCTTACAACCCAGTCGATACATATTGGCAGTCGGGCCGCCAAGATCAGAGATCACCCCGGTAAACCCCGGCACCTTTTGCTGGATATCCTTAATTTCCCGGATAATGGAATCTTGCGAACGGCTCTGGATAATACGGCCTTCATGCTCAGTAATGGAGCAGAACGAACAGCCCCCAAAACAACCACGCATGATATTGATGGAGGTTTTGATCATGTCATACGCTGGGATTTTCTGCTTGCCATAAGCTGGATGCTGCACCCGCTGATATGGCAAATCGAACACCGCATCCATCTCATCGGTATTCAACGGAAACGCTGGCGGATTGACCCACACACCGCGATCGCCGTGCATTTGAAACAACGCACGAGCACAGCCGGGGTTGGTTTCTTGATGTAGTACCCTTGATGCGTGTGCATACAGGAAACGGTCGTCGCTTACCCGTTCAAATGCAGGTAATAGCACATAGGTCTTTTCCCAAGGCTTGGGTTTGGGAGGCTGCACTGAAATGGCTTGTGGGGCGTCATTATCAAACACTTTGTTGTTGCTGGGGCCAGACAGATTCTGGCAACCAACGTCATCGGCACCATAAGGATTGGGAATAGGGTCGATTTTATGCAGTTGGTCGATTTTACGCGAATCAACGCCTTTCCATTCTGGTAGCGCGGTTTTACGCAGTACCGCGGTGCCACGAATATCCTGCATCTCACTGATATCATTGCCTTTCGCTAGGCGATGAGCCACTTCGGCCAAGGGGCGTTCGGCATTACCATAAATCAGTAGATCGGCTTTACTGTCAAACAACACACTGCGGCGTACTTTATCTTGCCAGTAATCATAATGGGCAATGCGGCGCAGACTGGCCTCAATACCGCCGATAATCACTGGCACCTCTTTATAGGCTTCCTTGCAGCGCTGGGTGTAAACCGTTACCGCCCGATCTGGCCGCTTGCCACCCACATTGCCAGGAGTGTAAGCATCGTCGGTACGCAGTTTACGATCGGCAGTGTAACGGTTGATCATCGAGTCCATATTGCCAGCGGTGACACCAAAAAACAGATTGGGGCGACCGAGGCGCATAAAATCGTCTTTGCTTTGCCAGTCTGGCTGATCGATGATGCCGACACGGAACCCCTGAGCTTCCAGCATGCGGCCAATTACCGCCATGCCGAAACTAGGATGGTCCACATACGCATCGCCGGTTACCACAATCACATCGCAGCTGTCCCAGCCTAGTTGTTGCATCTCTTTACGAGACATAGGCAGAAACGGTGCTGGTTTCAAATCAGCACGATAGCGAGGATAGCGAAATAAACTGGATTCGACTTGCATGTGTATCCAACCCACTGGGTTAATCAATCTCTGGCAACAGGGCCGTCAGGGGCGCGGAGTATAACAGGACGCGCTGAATAAGTGTGAACAATTTTTCAGCAAAAAAGCACACTGTGGAAGCACACTTATTAATGCCCTTATGGTGCCAGAGGGCTTTATGCTTCAAGGAACAGCACGAGGTTAACCACTGCCAGAGCCACCATCACTCCCCAGGTACCGAGAACGCCTAACAATCGCCCGATATTTGTCTTGCCTTTGCCTTGCGTCAAACCAATCGCATGTAACAAGCGGGACACCAGTAACACCGTACCAAATAGATGCAACCAACCTGCATGTAGGCCATCTAACTCTGCCATTGCCAACAGCAACAGTCCCAGTGGCGCGTTTTCCAATAGGTTACCGTGGGCACGGCGCGCTATATAGATTTCCGGGTGGTCACCGTTCCCTATTCCCACTTTAAAACGTGCCCGCAACTGCACTACCCGCGCACTCAAGAACAAAGCTAATAAGGTGGTCAGCGCGCAGTAAAAACCTGATACATACAGTGTCATTATCATTCTCCGAATATCGCCATCGTTATCGCTGGATGGCTTAATTAACCTTAGGAAATTTAATTTTTTATGTCATTATTCCCTTTGCATAAATTTGCTTTACAATGCGCGCCAAACTGGCATGTTGCCTTATCGGCGACCTTGATACACAAGTACGAGGCATCCGAGTGGACAATCAGGAATTTCTTGAAAAGCGCCGCTTTATCATAAAGCTAGGCAAGGCATTGCACAAATTTGGCACGCCCGCTTATCGGCTGGAAACCCACCTGCAAACCGTCGCCAAGACCCTAGGCCTTGATGGTTACTTCCTGATTTCGCCGACCTCCATGACCTTTGTGTTGCAGCACGATACCGATCAGGAATATAACCATGTGGCTCGCGTCAAACCCGGGGAACTGGATCTAGGCGCGCTGGCACGTACTGATGCCTTGGTGGAAGAGTTGCGCAGTGGGCAGCGCTCGCTAACAGAAGCATTGCAACGTCTCGATCAAATAGCCGAAATGCCCAATCCCTACGGCCCGTTGCTGACACTTGCTGCCTACGGTTGTGCAGCCGCAGCCTTTGCCATGCTGATGGCCACCAGCTGGAATGATGTATTCTGGTCGGGTGTTGTTGGTATGGTGGTTTATGGTCTGGTATTTGCCGCCGAGCATTCCAAACGGATGGCGGAGCTGCTGGAACCGTTGGCGGCAACCGTGGCGGGAATTGTCAGTTGTGGGTTAGCGCAACTGGATCCATCCATCAATATTCCGGTAGTGATCCTTTCCGGCATTATTGTATTTATTCCTGGGCTGGCGTTGACGCTGGGGCTGGCAGAGCTATCTGCCCGCGATCTGATGTCCGGTACCATGCGCATCATGGATGCGGTGATGGTGCTGTTCAAACTGTACTTTGGGGCCGTTTTAGGGGTGGCCATTGGTAACGCGCTGTTTGGACAAGATCTGTTTATTGAGCCAACGTCATTACCGCGCTGGGCCAGTTGGCTGGCGGTGCCGTTGCTGTCATCTGCCCTGGTGTTTATTTTCAAAGCGCGTTTGAAAGATGCACCTTGGGGCATCCTGGCAGGGATATTAGCGTTTGTCGCCGCCATGTTGGGTGGCATCTATCTGGGCGACTCCATCGGTATTTTCTTCGGCGCCTTGGCGGTGGGGATCTACGCTAATCTGTTTTCCCGCTGGACCAAAGCTCCGGCGTCTATCGCGCTACTACAAGGCATAGTGATCTTAGTGCCAGGGAGCAAAACCTATCTCGGGCTGAATGCTTTTGTGTCTGGAGATACTTTGCTGGCGCAACCGCATCTTGGTGCACAGCTGTTCCTGATTTTCATGTCACTGGTGGCGGGGCTGATATTTTCAAATGTGGTGGTAACTCCCCGTTCAACCTTGTAGGTACCCGCAGTAAATTCCGCTAAGCTTTGCCGCCATTTCCAAAAAACGACTATGATTCAATTAGTCCGGTTATTTTGGGGAGTGCTGAATGCATTATCATCAGCTACTGTGGTTACTGGCGACGACCGCTATCGGTATGTCGGTAAATGCAACGCCTATAAGTGCCGATAGCGCCGACAGCCGTACTTTTGTCGTCGGCCATATTCGTGTTGTAAGTAACCCGATATTTGATGAATCAGCGTCCAATGCCATTTTTCTGCATCATTGGGCCAACGCCATCCACATCAATACCCGTGATTCGGTCATCCTCGATCGCCTGAGTTTTAAAGAAGGCGATGTGATTACGCAAAAACAGCTGGAAGAAGCACAACGTATTTTAAGGAAAGAGCCTTATTTGCGTGATGCCAAAATTGTGCAGGTTCCCGCCAAAGATGACCAGCCACAACCGGTGAATTTAGTGGTGGAGACCTGGGATCAGTGGTCATTGTTGCCTACGGTTGACTGGGGTCGTAGCGGAGGCAAAAACCGCTACTCGTTTGGGATTAAAGACGACAATATTCTGGGGTTGGGGATGCAAACCCAACTGGAATACCAGTCTGATGAAAACCGCACCGGTTACAAATTTGATTTCAAAACCCCACTGACTATTGTTAAAAATGCCCGCGTTGCCGCCAGTTTTGCCGATAATGATGACGGAAAATCCACCTGGCTGATGTTCGACAAGCCGTTCTATACGTTGATGGACACCCGGGCTTACGGTGGAGAATATCAAAGCGTTGACCGCACCAATACATTTCGCCAGAACGGTGAAGACCTGCAGGAGTATCAGGAAAGTCTAGATTTTGCCGAGTTTTACTGGGGCATGTTGCTGCAACAGCAGGGCGATGTCCGGCAGCGCCTACGCTTTGGTATCACCCGTGATCGTCACGCGTTTACTGCGCTTCCCGGTCAACCCATGTTACCCCTGCCACAAGATCGTAATTTTACCTACCCTTGGACCGAGTGGGAGTATCTGCAAGATGATTATCGGGTGATGACTAATGTGCATCTTATTAATTTCAATGAAGATATTAACCTCGGCTGGCAGCATAAACTGCGTTTTGGCCTAGAAACTAACGATGGCGACAGCCTCGGCTACCACCTAGAATGGCAGATGAACCGTGGTTATGCCGATGACCACGAACTACTGTTGTTGGAACTGAAAGCCACCGGGATTTTTGCCACCGCGCAACCAGACTACTATCGGATAGCCGCAACCACCGAATATTTTTACCGATTCAATCACAAGTGGTCGGCTTACTCTCGGGTGCAATTGATTAGCTCTCGCCATAATTTCCGTGATTTACCTGTAGCGCTGGGTGACGAAACCGGAATGCGTGGCTACCCGAATGACTTTCAGCATGGAGATCAACAATGGTTGGTCACCGCCGAATTGCGTAATTACCCCAACATTAATCTGTACCAGTTGGCAGAGTTAGGCTGGGCCGCGTTCATCGACGTAGGTCATGCCTTCGGTGGCCCATTGGCAGAGGATAATGAGATTTCTCACCCCATAAGCGCCATCGGTATTGGCGCGCGGCTATACTCTTCACGATCCAGCTACGGCAACGTGGTGCATATGGATTTCAGCTTGCCAATGAGCAACGGCGAACATGTCAGCGGTTGGGAATGGCGTTTTGAAGTCAAAAGCCACTTCTGAACCAAGCATCTTGCCAAACCCTTGTCAATGAGGCTTACAATGACGCTCATCTCTGCCAGTCACCATTCGATTGCTGGCAGCATGAAAAACAGGAGGCGTGTTTCGTGGTCAAGCTCTTCAGTCCCCTATCAGTGGGTGCTCTTACCCTGAAAAACCGTATCATCATCGCACCCATGTGTATGTATTCTGCCAATAACGGCGTGTTACAGCCCTGGCACTGGCAACATTACGGCAATCTGGCGCAGTCCGCTGCAGGGATGCTGATTATTGAAGCCTCTGCCGTGGCCCCAGAAGGCCGTATTTCCTATGCCGATGTGGGTTTATGGAACGATGAATGCCAGCAAGCGCTGCAACAGTTGGTAGGCGATATTCGCCGTGATTCAGATATGCCATTGCTGGTGCAGCTAGGGCATGCCGGGCGCAAAGCCTCTTGCGATAAGCCTTGGGACGGCGGTCAACAACTCCCCGCCTCCGACGAGCGCAGTTGGCAAACCATCGCCCCCAGTGCCCTTCCGTTCACCGAAGGTCAACGCTCACCACAGGCCATGACTAAAATCCAGATAGATGAATGTATCTGTCAGTTTGTGGCTGCCGCCAAACGGGCGCACGTGGCAGGGATCAATGGTGTAGAACTGCATGCGGCTCACGGCTATTTGTTACATCAATTTCTGTCGCCACTAAGCAATCGACGTGATGATGAATTCGGCGGCTCCCTCAGCAACCGTATGCGACTGCCGTTGGCAATATTCGATGCCGTGCGGGCAGCGCTGCCACGGGATTTTGTAGTGGGTGTACGCATCAGCGCTACCGATTGGGTTGATGGCGGCTGGGATCTGCCCCAAAGCATTGAATTTGCAAGGGAACTGGATCATCGCGGTTGCGATTATATTCATGTTTCCAGCGGCGGCTTATCGGAAAAACAACAAATTGCCATCGGCGCTGGCTACCAAGTGCCATTTGCCGCCGCAATTACCGCCCAAGTACAGATGCCAGTGATTGCTGTAGGGCTTATCACCGACCCACTACAAGCCGAAAAAATTCTGCAACAGCAGCAGGCTGACGCCATTGCGCTAGCGCGCGGCATCCTTTACAACCCACGCTGGCCTTGGCACGCCGCTGCGGCCTTGGGCGCTGAGGTACAAGCCGCACCGCAGTACCTGCGCTGTCAGCCTCATGGACTCAAGACATTATTGCATCGCTAGCTAGCCGCTGTTGATATTAGCTGCATCCCAACACGAATAATTCAGGAGAACACCTAAATTCCCGGCACATGCGGGTCAGTGGCCGTTGCCAGCATGGATGCTGGCGACGAGCTTCCAGGGATGGATTCACAGCGTGCCAGTGAACTGCATGTGCATACAGCCCGCGGCAGGCGATTTAACACATCAAGATATTCAGCACAGCTAAGCGCAGTGAAAGCTGAATATTTTCGCCAACGTAGTTAGGCGATAACTCTTGCTTAAGAGTGCGCCTTACAACACCACAAAAGAAAAAGCCCAGCTAGTTAGCTGGGCCTAAAAAGAGGTGAGTTGGCACTATATAAGCCGGGTTCTGTTCTCCCCGAGGGGAGCGGCAGCCATTCCTCTAGGCCTGCAATCACTCGCAGGCTCAAGCAATCTACCCGGTTCCGACGCGAGCCACGCCATAAGGAACCCTATTTGATCTTGCTCCGGGTGGAGTTTACCGTGCCACGGACTGTTACCAGCCGCGCGGTGCGCTCTTACCGCACCCTTTCACCCTTACCGGCCCGAAGGCTGGCGGTCTACTCTCTGTTGCACTGGTCGTCGGCTCACGCCGCCCAGACGTTATCTGGCACCCTGCTCTATGGAGCCCGGACTTTCCTCCCCGTTCTTGCGAACGCAGCGACTGCCTGGCCAACTCGGCGCGGATTATAGCCTAGCCAACCTTTCTGGCAAACTATTTAATTACCAGTCAAGTTCAAGCCCCAGTTTGTAGAGTGCGTTTTTCTTTAGGCCATGGATTTCTGCGGTTAGCGCCGCGGCTTTCTTCAATGGCAATTCCGTACACAGCAATTTCAATGTATCCAGCGCTTTGGCCGGTATCGCGTCATCATCGGCATTGGTATAACCGTGACACATGAGCACTATTTCGCCTTTCTGCTGATTTGGGTCAGCCTCTACTTGCGCCCGGATCTCGCTGATACTGCCCGTCAGGAATGTTTCAAAGGTCTTAGTAAGCTCCCGCGCCATCACCATCGGACGCTCGGCGCCGAACACCTGTTCTAACGCCGCCAAGCTTGGCAAAATACGATGAGGCGATTCGTAAAAAATTAGCGTGCGACTGTCTTCTTTGAGTGATTCAAGTTTATCCAAGCGTGCTTTATCTTTGGCAGGCAGAAAGCCTTCAAACGAAAAGCGGTCGGAAGGCAACCCAGACGCCGATAACGCGGTAATGGCGGCACAAGCCCCCGGTAACGGGCTCACCTGAAAACCCGCTTCACGCACTTGTGATACCAGATGATAGCCAGGATCGGAGATTAACGGTGTCCCCGCATCGCTGATCAGCGCTACCGACTCACCCGCTTGCAGTTTTTCAATAAACCATTGCGCCCTAGCGCGCTCGTTGTGATCATGCAGAGCCATAGTGCGAGTGGTAATATTGAAATGACTCAGTAACTTACCACTATGACGGGTATCTTCACAGGCAATCAAGCTTACCGCTGATAACACTTCCACCGCTCGCGGTGTCAGATCCCCCAGATTACCGATCGGTGTTGGAACGATATAAAGTGCGACGGGCACGCTCATAACTACCTCAGCGAACAGATTGTCCGGTCTTTCACTGGACAACATAGAAGGTTAAACTAAGGCCAGCATCTTACCAGAGTAACGCCTTGTGTTGAAAAGCCAGAATATCATCAAGCCTACAATTGCCGTCCTGCTGCTGGTCAGCCTCTGGGGTTGTGGCAGCAGTCCATCACAACCGACTGCGATAACCGAGAGTGTAACGAGCTCATTGGCAACGGCTGATGCCGTCCCTACGGCTTATATGGCCCAAGCCGCGAAAGCGACGACACCGCTGCAGCAGCAACGGTTGCTGTTGCTGGCGGCCAAGGCCTACCTGAATAATAATCAGCCAGAATCTGCCGCAGAAATCCTCGCCTCGTTGCAAAAAAATCTGCTAGCAGAACCTGAACTGCAAGCGGAATACCGTTATCTTGGGGCACGGGTATTGGAACAACAGGGCCGTTTTGGCGATGCGCTAGCCAAATTGCAATTCAGTTCAGATTGGCAGTTACCGCAATGGCAGTGGAACAATTACCACCAGATGCGGGTACGGCTGTATGAAAAAACCAAGCAACCGATGTTGCAAGCGCGGGAACTGAGTGACTGGAGTCAATATCTGTCTGCCAAGGACGCCCAAAATCTTTATCAGCAGATCTGGACGCTGTTAAAATCTCAGCCAGAAAATGCGTTAGAAGCCCAAGCCAGCAAGAGTCATGACGTCATGTATCTAGGCTGGCTGCAATTGGCCTACTTGGCTAAACATTATGCGGTGGATCCCGCCAGTTTAGTCAGTCACCTCGACAGTTGGCAAAAAGCCAATCCTTCGCACCCGGCGGCATTGCAGTTACCGGCAGATCTGCAGCGGGCGCTGAGTACCAAACCCTATCACCCACAACGTATTGCGGTATTGTTACCCCTTAGTGGCGAGCGAGCAGATATTGCTGAACCACTGCGGCAAGGCATTGTGGCAGCATACTTGGCAGAACCAGACGAGAATATCAGCCTCAATTTTTACGATACTGCCGCAGGGGCAGACAGCGCCTATCAGCAGGCATTACAAAATGGTGCCGACTTTATCATTGGGCCGTTGTTACCCAATGAAGTCGATCAAGTATTGAAGCTGCAACAGCCGTCAGTTGCCGAGCCACAAACGGCCGCAGTGGCCCCGACATCACAGCCCAATGTTGTTGTGACAGCGCAGCCCAAACCACCAGAGCTATTTCTGAACCACACCAGCAGACTGGTCATCAACAAAGACAACTACTATTTTGCGCTGTCGCCCACACAAGAATCTGCCGATGCCGCTCAACGTATGTACCAAGACGGTATCGAACGGCCTTTGCTGCTAGTGAGTGACGATAACATCGGCCGACGCATGGCGGAAAGTTTCAACGTCAGTTGGCAATCGCTCACCAACGAAGCCGCTGAGGTACATTATTTCTCTGCCGATAAAATGCGTGACACAGTGCAGGATGCCTTAGGCGTCAGCGATAGCCAGACCCGCATCAACCAGATTAAGAATTTACTGGGAAATCAGATTAAAGCCGACTTCCGCTCACGGCGTGATATTGATGCCATCTACATGATCTGCAGTAACCAGTCATTACCGTTACTCAAGCCCTACATTGACGTGAATTTCAGTGTGTTTGCAGAACCTGTACCAATATACACCAGCAGTCGCGCACGCCAGGATGACAGCCATCAGACGGTACAGGAATTAAACAACATCACCATGAGTGACATCCCGTGGCTGTTGCAAAACAGCGCCGACAGCAATGTGGCGGCACTTTGGCCATCTTGGGGCAATACGCAGAAACGGCTGTACGCCATGGGCTATGATTCACTGCAACTGGTGAACAAACTGGCACAGATGCGGGCTTTTCCCGGCTACCAGTTCAATGGCCGCACAGGTCAACTGTCCGTTGACAGCGATGGCGTGTTAAACCGGCAGTTAAAATGGGGCAGATATTGGCATGGAGTACTGCGTCCGCAGTAATCAAGGAGTCAACACATGACCACAGGCAAGGATGCCGAACAACTCGCCCGTCGTTTTCTGGAACGCCAGGGCTTAAAATTTGTCGAACAGAATGTCCGCTATCCATTCGGAGAGCTGGATCTGGTGATGAAACAGGGCAGCGATTGGGTATTTGTTGAGGTAAAATACCGCGCAACAAAGGGGTTTGGTGGCGCACTGCAGGCACTTTCGGCCGCCCAACGGCAACGTATCCGCAAGGCGGCCAGCTTATATCTGCAGCTACACAATATCAGAGACAGTTGCCGCTTCGATGTGGTAGCCATTGACGGTACTGAAGTGAATTGGCTCGCCGGAGCATTTTAGCAAGCCATTGATTAACATTATTTTTACACTTTTCATGTCTGAAAAATCACGGCGAATGTGGCATGATAGTGACTCTTGTCAGTGAAGGATAAACGGATGTTAGAACGTATCAAAGACTGTTTCACCGAGTCGATTCAGACCAAAATCGATGCAGCCGAGGCCTTGCCTGATGATATTGAAAAGGCCGCAGCCATGATGGTCAACTGCCTGTTGGGTGGTCATAAAATACTGGCGTGTGGTAACGGTGGCAGCGCTGGTGATGCCCAGCACTTTTCAGCAGAATTGTTGAATCGTTTTGAAATTGAACGCCCCCCTTTGCCAGCCATTGCGCTGACAACTGACAGCTCTACCCTCACGGCCATCGCCAACGATTACAGCTACGATGAAGTGTTTTCCAAGCAAGTGCTAGCCTTAGGCCAGCCGGGTGATATTTTGCTGGCGATCTCCACCAGCGGTAATTCACGCAATGTCATTAAAGCAATGGAAGCAGCCTTGAGCCGTGATATGACCATAGTAGCGTTGACCGGTAAAGACGGCGGCGCCATGGCCGGATTGCTGAGTGCTAATGATGTGGAAATCCGCGTACCCTCAAATGTCACAGCCCGCATCCAAGAAGTACATTTGCTGGTGATCCACTGTCTGTGTGACAGTATCGATCGCACCCTGTTTCCACAGGACGATAATCAATGAAATATCTGCTCCTGCTGGGACTGATATGGCTGCTTAATGGTTGTGCGGGTGCCATGATGGCTGGCACAGTAAGCGGCGCGGTCATGCTTAACGATGAGCGGCCGATTGGCACCCAGTTGGATGATACCAATACCGAATTCCGTATCAGTAGCGTCTTCTCCACCGATGAAGAACTTAAGTCCCAGTGCAATATCAGCGGTATTAGTATGAATGGCAATGTACTGCTGATTGGCCAAGCCCCTAATTCACGCCTGCGTGATAAGGCAGTACAACTGGTGCAGAATCTGAAATTGGGCGGCAAAATACACAATCAGATCCGTATCGGTAATCCGGTTTCGTTTACTACCCGCAGCAATGACACCTGGATCACCACTAAAGTGAAAGGGCGTATGCTGAATGATAAAAACTTGGATATGACTCGCATTAAGGTGGTTACCGAAAATGGCGAGGTGTTTCTACTGGGAGTTATCAGCCGCGAGCAGGCGGATCTGGCAACCGATATTGCCCGCAACACCTCTGGCGTGCGTAAAGTCATTCGCATGTTTGACTACGTAGAGCCAAAGGTGGAATCAAAGCCGTAACCAACGGGGTAGACGGTTGTAAAAAAGCCGGAAGCGAGTGAGCATCCGGCTTTTATACATTGTTTACTCGCTTATCAGAGCAAAAAACCTAACTTATCATATGTGCTTTTCAGCGTAGCGTTGGCGCGCACCCGAGCTTTTTCAGCACCTTCATGCAAGATCTGGTTAAGGAAACTGGTATCCTGCCGGTATTGCTGATAGCGCTGTTGCAATGGTTCTAGCATCGCCACAACCGCTTCACCAGCAGCGGTTTTCAGGTGACCATACATCTTGCCTTCAAACTGTGCTTCCAGCGTTTGCACGCTTTCACCGGTAACACCGGACATCAGGCTCAGTAGATTAGAAACACCAGGTTTGTTTTCCACATCAAAACGCACCACTGGCGGCTCTTCGCTGTCTGTCATGGCTTTTTTGAGCTTTTTCATTACCGCTTTGGGATCTTCTAGCAGACCAATCACGTTATTGCGGTTGTCATCTGACTTGGACATCTTTTTAGTCGGTTCCTGCAGTGCCATTACCTTGGCGCCCAGTTCAGGAATAAATGGCTCGGGAACCGTGAAGGTATCGCCGTAAGCATTATTGAAGCGGATGGCAATATCACGCGTCAGTTCTAGATGCTGTTTCTGATCCTGCCCAACTGGCACCAAGTTAGCCTGATACAACAAAATATCCGCGGCCATCAATACTGGGTAATCAAACAGACCAACGTTGACATTGTTGGCGTGGCGTTGGGATTTATCCTTGAACTGGGTCATACGACTCAGCTCTCCCATCTGGGTATAACAGTTAAGCGCCCAGGCCAGTTGGGTATGTTCCGGCACCTGAGACTGCATAAATACCGTACTTTTTTTAGGATCGACACCGCAAGCCAGATAAAGCGCTAGCGTATCAAGACAAGCTTTGCGCAGCTGTTCTGGATCTTGCCGAACGGTTATGGCATGTAAATCCACCACACAGTAAATGCAATCATGACTTTCCTGCATGTTCACCCATTGCCGCAGCGCTCCAATATAGTTGCCGATAGTCAACTCGCCAGAAGGCTGAGCACCGCTGAATACAATAGGTTTACTGTTACTGCTCATGATGTTTTATATGCTCCGTTTATTTAGACGCCAATAACGTCAGAATTTGTTCAAAATGATCACAGACGGCATCCGGGCCGCTAAGACTGATATCTTCACCGTAGTTATAACCGTAGGTCAAGCCAACTGAGGCTAGCATTGCCGCTTTCGCCGCCCGAATATCGTTGCGGGAATCACCCACCATCAGCAACTGCTCGCTACTCAGTTGCCATTGCTGCTGCACATGCTGTAACGGTAACGGATCTGGCTTCATCTTTGCCAGACTATCACCACCAAGTACTACAGAAAACAGCGGTGCAATACCAAAAAATTCCAACAGTGGCTTAGTGAATTTATAGGGCTTATTGGTCACGACTGCTAGCTGATAGCCTTGTCGATGCAGCTGTGGCAAAACGTCAGCAACGCCAGGGTACAACTGACTGTATTGATTGAGGCAAGTTTCATAGTGTTGCGTAAACAAAGGCATTGCCTGCTGCATTTGTATTTCTGAGGGTTCATCACCGAGGCTGCTATGCAGCGCACGCCGCATCAGCATTGTGGTGCCATTGCCGACCCAGTTGCGCACCTGCGCATCACTGCATTCACTCAAGCCCATCTCAAGCAATGTCGCCCGACAAGCGGCGCCAAGATCAGGCACGCTGTCCACCAGCGTGCCATCCAAATCAAATGCTATCCCTTTTATCTTACTAAAATCCGTCATCCTTACAGCCCTGTTAATGCCAGTCGCATCCGCTCAATCACGGCGCGGTAATTATCCTGTCCAAAAATTGCCGAGCCAGCCACAAACATATCGGCACCCGCTTTAGCAATCTCCGCGATATTCTCTTCCTTGACGCCGCCATCCACTTCCAGACGGATATCGTAGCCGCTGTCATCGATCAATTTGCGTACCTGAGCCAACTTGGTCATGGTCGCCGGGATAAATGATTGCCCACCAAAGCCGGGGTTCACCGACATCAACATGATCACATCCAGTTTATCCATAACATAATCAAGGTAAGTCAGTGGTGTCGCGGGGTTAAATACCAACCCGGCTTTACAGCCATAAGAGCGGATCAGTTGTAATGAACGATCGACATGTTCGGTGGCTTCCGGGTGAAACGTGATAATGGAAGCGCCAGCATTGGCAAAATCCGGGATCAGGCTATCGACGGGTTTTACCATCAAATGGACATCAATATCCGCAGTAACCCCATATTTACGCAATGCTTTACAGATCATCGGGCCAAAAGTGAGATTGGGCACATAATGGTTATCCATCACATCAAAGTGAATGACATCTGCTCCTGCCGCCAACACTGCGTCAACCTCTTCGCCTAAACGGGCAAAGTCAGCCGACAGGATAGAAGGGGCTATCAGAAAAGGTCGCATAAGATTCTCACGGGATGTTTAAGAAGTCGCCCATTTTACCCGGCGTAGCCGCTCGGCTCTAGCAAAAGCACACTATTTCTGCGGCAAAATGCCGACAAAGCCGGAATTTTTCTATGCTGTCAAAAAGCTGTTTAATTTAACAGCAGTTTTGCTATACTCCAAAAGTCGTAACATCTTCGGCAAAGGAAAATGGCCTCAAGATCTGAGCATTGCGTCTCCAGCATAAAATCCGCAGTGATACTGGCAAGTGTTGCCGGTACTGTGAGTATTGCTGCGCTGGTGATGCAGGTGTTGACTGCCGCCGATGATAGCCTTTCGCAAAACTGTGCCAGTGTTACTGAATATAATTCCAAACTTCCCAGCAGCCATCCCAACAACCGCTGTGCCATGCAAGATGACGATCTCAGTTGGAGCAGTTGGCTCAGTGGTAAAAGCCGTTCTGGACAGTTCCATTTTATTGATTTGCTGGAACTATTGCATGGACATGAACGTAAGCCATTGGATGATATGACACCAAGGAATACTGGCCGTTCCACTTCTGGGCTGTAACTCTGCGTACCAGCAGCAACATTAACCCCATCGCGATTACAACTCCGCTAGCTCCCTTGGGTAGGTGTGATCATATAACGCGATTAATTCGTTGACTTTATTTCTGGCACTGCCTTTCTGACTGATATTGCGCTGAACGCTGACGGTCTCCATTTTAGCGCCGCGATACAGTTCCCGTGTCAAGGCGATATCGTGATTGCTAATGACAACGGGTATCCCCTTATCCAATGCGGTCGTGCGAGAGCATCGCGCCAGAATTGCCTGGTCATCCAAACTGAAACCAGCGCCGACATAGGTCGTGAAACTGGCGGTGGTAGACAACGGAGCATAGGGCGGATCGCAATAAACCACATCGCCAGATTGGATCTGTGCAAACGCCTGCTCATAGCCAGTACAAACAAACTCCGCCCGGGCGGCTTTTTGCGCAAACGCCCGAATTTCCTGCTCTGGAAAATAAGGCTTTTTATATGAGCCGAAAGGCACATTGAACGCACCGCGACGGTTGTAACGACAAAGTCCGTTAAAACCATGACGATTGAGATACAAGAAACTTACCGCACGATCAAAAGCACTGCGGCTACGATTAAACTTGTCCCGCACCCGATAGAATGCCTCGCTGGCATTCATCGCGGGTATAAACAGCTCGCCCACCGCACCTATGTAGCGTTCAGGCTCTCGCTGAATGATTTGATACAGGTCGATGAGGTCCTGATTAATATCGCACAGCAGATAATTGGGGTAATCGGTATTCAGGAATACTGAGCCGGCCCCAACAAAGGGCTCAACCAAGCGTTGTCCTGGCGGTAAGTGACGGGTAATGGCATCAACCAGCTTGAATTTTCCACCCGCCCATTTGAGGAAGGCCCGTTGTTTTTTATTCATTTATTCGTTTGATGCCAGCTCATACAAAGCTCAGGATTGTACCCTGTTTGTTCGCAAATATCACGGCTGAGGCAATGGCTGGGGTTGGTAATTTTGCAAGGTTTTCCAAGGCCGAATCCACGGTTCAGCACCACCACGTTGCTGTATGATTTTTGCGGCTTTTAATGCTTGCTGGCGGGAACTGAAATGACCGTTAAAAATCACCCACCACGGCCCGTTACGACACAGCCAGACCTGACTGTCTTCAGGTAAGACTGATAATTGTCCCGGCACAGATTGCAACTGTTTAACACTGGCGATCTGTAGGGTGTAGCCATCCTTGGGGAGCGTTGTTTTTGCATTCGTCGGCATTGCAGCCTTTGTCACTGTCGTGTTACGAGGTTTGCTACCTGCGGTATTCTCAGCATCGGCCATCGCCGTCGGTCGGTGAGCGGCAACAGTTTTAACTGGCGCGGAGGCAGATGATTCGCCCAGTTCCACTGTTTGAGCATTGTTTACCACAGGTAAATCAGACGTCGTAACATCGGCGGTTGCGGCAGCATCCCGCAATAATTCACTGTCTTCAGCGGCAACCACGGTCTCAGGGGTTTTTATCGCCTTCGCTGTTACCTCAATGTGCCCTTCTCGCCAAGGTATTGTCACAGCGACCGCCGCTGTTTTACTGCTTGGTCGCCAAGCGGGAGGCAGCCAATCCAACAGATTTTGGGATAATGGAATTTGGTTACTTACCACCAAACTGGCGACCTGCTGTTTTGGTAAAGGCGTTGTTATCTTATCGGTATACCAGATAGCGGCGGCCAACATTGACACAACTATCAGCGCGACCAACACTATCCTGTGCCAAGGTTTAGGCGGTACAGCTTTCGGTTCACCCTGCAGTGCCAACTGTAACAGTTGCAACACCTCCGCAGGAGTTCCACGCTGCTGCTCCAACTGCGTTATCACTATACTTCTGGGGGTAAACGTCTGTTGCTGAGACCGAGCCAGCAGTGTTTGGTATAATCCTTCACGTTCCGCTAATGATAACGGCTCGAGGTTGACGGGGAGTAACCATTGGCGTTGCTGTTGTGGCAACTGTGGCAACAACTGTTTGGTAAACTCCGGGGAAGCGGTAAGCGTCAGGGTCACGGCCATACCCGCACACTGAAGTTGCGTTAACAACAAGCATTCAGCCCATAACGTCAAAGGCAGATTATCGGCATCATCCAACAGGATGTGCAGTGGCTTTTGCAGTTGCGGCACAAAACGCAACAAGGTGTCCACCAGCGGCGTTTCATCATCAAATAATGGATCTGGTAACAACTGCATAATGATTTTGCGCCGAATTTCTGCAGCGCTGGCATGCTGAGGACAGGCCACCAATGCCAGATTGTAGTCTTCCAACTCATTAGCTAAAGCCGTAATGAGTGTCGTTTTTCCGGCCCCAACAGTCCCAGTAAGCAACACCAGTTGCTCACCATAACAGGCAAGGTGCTGCAATCTGTATAGAAGTGCCTCTTGAGAAGGCAAAAGAAGTTGTTCGCCAGCCACCGCTAATCCGTATCACACGTGTGATTAATGTTGGCGGATAACCTGCTCCAGCAGTGAATCACTGACGTCGGCAAAGACACCGGCACGCCCTAACGCAGTAGGTAGTACCAAACGAATCTGACCAGCCAGGACTTTCTTATCTCGCCGCATATGCTTGATATAATTGTCAAAACTCATGGATTGCGGAGCCTTAACGGGTAATTCGAAAGTTGCCAGCAGTTGACGAATGCGACAAACAATTGACTCATCCAGCAATCCCATAGTCTTAGCCGTTTCAGCAGCAAGGACCGTGCCAGCGGCAACCGCTTCCCCATGAAGCCAGTTACCGTAGCCCATCTCCGCCTCAATCGCATGACCAAAGGTATGCCCTAGATTGAGCAGCGCTCTAACCCCATGCTCGGTTTCATCCTCGGCGACCACTTCCGCTTTAATCTCACAGCAACGGCGAATGGCATAGGACAAAGCATCGGGCGCTAACGCCTTTAACGCATCGGCATGTTGTTCAATCCACTCAAAAAACTCACCGTCCCAGATAATGCCGTATTTGATCACCTCGGCCATCCCGGCAGCAAATTCACGTACCGGTAGCGTTTTTAAACAATGAGTATCAATCAGCACGGCTTTCGGTTGGTAGAAAGCGCCGATCATATTCTTGCCTAATGGGTGGTTGACCGCAGTTTTACCGCCGACGGAAGAATCAACCTGGGCCAATAGCGTCGTGGGTAATTGCACAAATGCAACGCCACGCTGGTAACTGGCCGCCGCAAAACCCGCCATATCACCTATAACACCGCCACCGAGTGCAACAATGACAACATCTCGCCCACAGTTATGCTGCAGTAGCGCGGTGAAGATAGTCTCCAGATGGGTAAGCGTTTTAAACTGTTCGCCGTCAGGCAGCACAACTGCGTGCACCTGTATGGCTAAGCTAGATAACACGTCGGTCACCTGCTGTAGATACAGGGGACCAACCGTGTCATTGGTGACAATAAACAGTGTTTTGCCAGCGAACATTGCCAGCAGTTTATCAGCCTGCAATAACAGATCCTGGCCGATATAAATGGGGTAACTACGTTGGCCCAATTCCACCTGGATCTGTTGCGTCATAAGCTTAAAAACCTAACTGTTCAATGATCTGGTTCGCGACAACTTTCGCGCTCTGTTCATCGGTTTTCACAACGATATCCGCAATTTCTTCATACAGCGGATTACGTATTTCAGCTAACTCTTCCAGAACCTCACGTGGGTTATCCACTTGCAACAATGGTCGACGTTTGTCACGTTGAGTACGCGCCACTTGCTTGTCGATAGTTGTTTCAAGATAAACCACGATACCTCTAGCAGAGAGATAGTTACGGATATCCTTGCTCTGAACCGAACCACCACCAGTCGCCAGTACAATACCCTGTTTTTCAGTTAAATCGGAGATGACCTGAGCTTCACGACGGCGAAACCCCTCTTCGCCTTCTACGTCAAAAACCCACGCAATATCTGCGCCGGTGCGACTTTCAATTTCCTGATCAGAATCGTGGAATTCCAGGTGCAGCATTTGTGCTAAGTGACGGCCTATAGTGCTTTTGCCTGCGCCCATAGGACCTACCAAAAATATATTACGTTTTTCAGCCATTTCTTATACGTCTGAATCTTATGAAAAGTTTGCCGAAAGTCGGTTTAGGGTCAAACCGACAGGATTGTTTTACCTTGCTCTAATGAGACTTGACCGGGGATTATCTCAGCTAATGGAGGCTTTAGGCAAGCTCACCCCTCCATTAAAGCCAAAATTCTTCCTTGAAAGTGGTGCCAGTGGCTAGCACTGGCATTCCAGATAGAACCGCAGCATCAGAATTTTTCAGTCACAATCTTGGGAGTCACAAATATCAGCAGCTCATGACGTTCGTTGGAATCTGAAGTGTTACGAAACAACGCTCCCAGCACCGGAATATCCCCTAATACTGGCACTTTGTTAACACTATTTATTAACTGCTGCTGATAAATCCCACCCAGAACGATAGTTTCACCATTGTTTACCAACACCTGAGTCCCCACTTTTTGAGTGTTGATTGACACGGCTTCTCCCAGTGGGGTTGTAACCACTTCACCCTTGGAGTCCTGAGTAATTTCCAAATCCAGAATAACCTTGTTATCCGGCGTGATCTGTGGAGTCACCCGCAACGATAATACCGCCTTTTTAAAGCGTACAGTTGCCGCACCACTAGATGCCGACTCAACATACGGGATTTCCACCCCTTGTTCAATATAGGCAGACTTCTGGTTCGAGGTGGTGATACGCGGACTGGCGATAATCTCGCCTTTGTTTTCCTGTTCCAGCGCGCTCAGTTCTAGGTCGAGTATAGTGCCATCGGCCAGTTTAGATACATTAAACGCAATACTGGCAGCGTTGTTAGCACCCGCAGGCAGATTCACATTCAGACGATCATCCAAGGAAGGTGTCGTCCCCGACACCAGCGATGAAGCACCTTCCAGCGTGCCTGAAGTCCCTTTGTTACCCTGCAGATCGGTGATACCCCAGCGCACCCCCAAATCCTGTGCAACCGTATCACTCACAGTCACCATACGCGATTCAATCAGCACTTGCTTGATGGGAATATCTAATACGTCGACCAGACGATGAACATTCTCTAGGGTTTCAGCCGTGTCTTTCACCAACAGCGTATTGGTACGCTCATCTACCGCAACAGAACCACGATCTGTTAACAAACTGGTCCCTTCACCTTTGAGTAATTTGGCAACATCTGTCGCCTTGGCGTAATTGATCTGCAGATACTCTGAGTACAATGGCGCTAACTTCTGTACTTCCTGTTTATTTTTCAAATCCTGACTTTCACGAATAGCGATTTCGTCGGCGGGCGCTACCATCAGAATATTACCTTCGATGCGCTTATCCAAACCTTTGGTCTTCAGGATCAGATCCAAGGCCTGATCCCAGGGTACGTTATCCAGGCGCAAGGTGATGCTACCTTCTACCGTATCGCTGGTCACTAAGTTGAAGTGGTTGTAATCCGCGAGGATCTGTAACACGGTACGCACAGAGATATTCTGGAAGTCCAGCGATAGTTTTTTCCCGGTATATTTTTTCTCGGGCTCAACCACGGTCGCTTTTTCATCCTCGCTCATGGTCAGCGTAAACAGGTTTCCGTCCTGCTTATAATCGTATTTGTACGGACCTTTGATATCGATAAGAAAACGGGTGGTCAAATCATCACGGAAAGTCTCGAAACTGCGCACCGGCGTGGCAAAATCTTGCACATCCATCACGTACAGCATGTCGTCAGGAATATCCGTGTTATAAAACTTCACTTCCAATTTTGCCCCAACTTGTTTGACGTCTGCGGCAACAGATGCATTTCCGAGTTGAACCAACAATTCTCCACCTTTATCACCGGCGCGATGGAAATCAATATTCTTGATTTTATTGACGAATGGGCTAGAGGCTTTATCCGCAGCATTCATAGTTTCGTCGTTAATGGTCAGGCGATAGCGGCTACCAATAGCTTTGCCCTGATACGGACGGACTTTGTCTAGCTTTAGTGCTACCTGTAATGCGTCCGGTTGCTGTTCCGTTGCCAACTGCTCAACCCCTACCTGTTTAATGGGGAGCACCGACTGTTGCAGTGCTGAGACTGTGTCGCGGAAATTGAGCTTAATACTTGCAGGATCAGCACTGAGTTTGATTTCCGGCTCAGAGACTGGGCTGTCAAATACCAGCTCCAGCTCCAATTGGTGATCTATGATAGTGTGGTATTTGACATCGACGAGCTTGTTCGCAGCCAAAGCACAAGGAACCAGATTCACCATCAACACGCAGCCCAACGCGACTCGCCACCAGTTGCCTGCTGTCTTATGGGGTTTATGCACCAAAGAAAATCTCATTGTTCTCTCTTCCTTTGCTTATTATTCGCCGGTCAAATCCAGACTGCTGCTGCGTTCGGTCCAACAACCGGAACCGTCTGGAATCAATTCTGTAATGTCAATACTGCTGGGAGTGATCTTAGTAATGTGGCCACTGAATAGCCCTAAATAGTTGCCAACCCCAAGGCGATAAACGTTACCATCGGAGGTTTCAATTAATGCCCAGATAACACCACCATCACTCAGCGTGCCGCGCATTTTCAAATTATCTAAGGCATACGCTTCTAGCCGCTCTTTACGCCGCTTAAGATCTGGGTGCAAACAGTCCTTTGTGGTATCCACAGCTTCGGCAGTCAGCTCCCGTGATGGTGGCACAAAAGGACTGCGCAGCAAGTCGGCCGCATACTGAAAATGTTCAAATTTAGGTGGTTCTTTTAAAGGCGGAATACGCGCAACATGTTGTTGTTTCACACTTGCCACAAACTGCTGCAAATCAGCACGATCACCAATACACCCTGCCAGCAACATCATTAGCATCAGGGGCAATATCCATCTCATTTGCTCTTCCCCTTAGCCTTGGCATTATTTGCCGGCACTTCAGCACCTTCTTTAAAGCGATAGGTTTTGGCTAGCACTTCCATTGACAGATTACCGTCGGCTTCACGCTTAATCACAAAATCGTGCAAACTGACAATACGGGGCAACTTGGCAACACCACTGACCATGTGTCCCATCTGGTGATAATCCCCAGTCACCGACATGCGTATAGGGTACTCAATATAGAAATCGCGCTGAATTTCGGCATCCCAGTCAATGCTGCGAATACGGAGTCCTGAGTCAGTGGCCACAAAGGTCAGATCGTCCAATAATCCCGGCATCTCATTTTGCGAAGGCAGCATCTTTAGCAACTCTGCAAACTGAGCCTCCATCTGTTTCAACTGCTCCCGATAAAGTTCAAGATTAGCAGCCAACTGGTACTTGCTACGAAAATCCTCGCGTAACTGCTGCTCTTTGCCCTGCTCCACCTTGTATACATCGATAGCGTCAGAGACAACTAAAAAGTAACCAGCAACAAACACCAGAATCGCCAATATCAGTGCAAAAACCGCTTTTACCTGTGTTGGCCAGCCACCGATATTTTCCATGTCCAGATCGTTGAACTGACTTAAATCAAATTTCATTTGGCAGTTCCCCCTTTAGTCGTCTGGGTCGGACCTGCGGGTGCTGGCTCTCCACCTTTAATGGTAATTTTGAGACTAAAGTGCTGTAACTCGCGAATGTCATCCTTTTGCGATACGATCGACTGCATGGTGGGGTCCTGCAGCCATTCAGACGCTTTTATTTTTCGCATCATATTGGCCACATTGTTATTGGACTCACTGCGCCCTTCAATCCATATAATGCTGCCTTTCTTCTCTACACTGGACAGGTAGACCCCCGCAGGAATAACCCTTACGAGTTCATCCAGAATATGCGTAGGCAGATTGCGCGATTGCTGCAGATCCAAAATGATCTCAGTGCGTTTTTCAATATCGGCTTTACGTTGCTTGATCTTATTTATTTCGGCAATTTGCTTATCAAGCTGCTGAATCTCATTTTGCAGGTAAGCGTTACGTCCACGCTGATCATCGGTCATCAATCCAATAAACTGCAATGCCAAGTAAACCAACACTGCCGCACCAATAAATACCGCGACCAAGATACCTATATAGTCTCGCTTTTGCTTTTCCCTCGCTTCATCACGCCAAGGCAGCAGGTTTATGTTCGCCATTGCCCATAGCTCCTTAATGCGAGACCGCAAGCAATCATATATTTGCCGATATTAGGCTGCAGTTGCTTCTGCACACTGTCATCTGCCCACAGAGCCCCTTTAAAAGGATCGGCGATAATCGCGGGAACGCCCAATTCATTAGTGAGTAGCGTGGCCATGCCGACCAGCTTTGAGGTGCCGCCACACAGCACCAGTTGATCAACTTTATCTTTGCCGTTAGAAGTACAATAGATCTGCAAGGTACGCTTGATCTGCTGAAGCAGTTGATTCTGGAAGGGAGAGAGCACTTCAAACATGTAGTTTCGCGGCAGATCGCCTTCGACTTTAGCCTTCTCTGCCTGTTCATACGGCAAACCATAAAAAGAAAGAATTGACTGGGTGAAGCTTTCACCGCCAAAGGCTTGTTCGCGGATAAAGGTGGTTTCACCGTGTTCTACTACCGCAAACGTTGTCATATTGGCACCAATATCCACCAGCACCACCACACCTTTGGCAATCTCTGCCGGTAGCTGGCCAGCGATAAGTTCATAAGCGCGGCCCAGCGCGTAGCCTTCAACATCAACCACTTTAGCTTCAAGGTCTACCGCATCCAGGACATCGACCCGAGAATCGATATTTTCAGTACGACAAGCACTGAGCAATACCTCCACCTTGGACGGATCAGCTTTGTTAACATTAAGTGTTTCGAAATCGATGGAAACTTCGTCAAGGGAATAGGGGATAAGATTATCGGCTTCAATCTCGATCTGGGCTTCCATTTCAGCTTCTGTTAGCGCGGCATCCATGTAGATCACTTTGGTCATTACCGCCGACCCGGAAACTGCCACTGCCGCATATTTAGAGGATTTAGGTAACTGGCGCTTAAGTTGCCTCAATGATTCAATAACAGCGTCTGCGTCCCGGATATCATGGTCGCTGACAGCGCCCTTTTTCACAGGAACCACGGCGTAAGCCTGTATTTTATAACCTTCAGCAATCTTCCCCAGTAAAACGGCCTTGACCTCGTGCGAGCCGATGTCTATTCCGACCATTTGAGGGGCTTGACGCTTCCATAGATTAGCAAGCATTGTCCCAGTGCCTTATTGTTATTGTTGAACCAAAGCGTAGCATAAACATAGTTCACTTGTGACCTTTATATAATATTCTATTAACATTTTTGCACTGTTTATTTTTAATACTTGTAATTCACTTCACCCCGACCGCGACGCCTTATATACTATTGAACCCTCAACAGGTTATGGAATAATCCGGTGAAGTGGTTAAAACGTATACTCATCGCTGTTTTTAGTCTGGCGCTACTGGGAATCATTGCGATTGCTGGCGCTTATTTTTACGTTTTGCCAGATCTCCCTGACGTAACCACACTAAAAACAGTAAAACTGCAGACACCACTGAAGATATATTCCAGTGATGGCAAACTTATTTCGCAATTCGGCGAGAAGCGCCGTATTCCATTACAACTGAGCGATGTGCCTAAACCGTTATTACAGGCATTTATTGCAACAGAAGATTCTCGTTTTTATGAGCACAACGGTGTTGACCCTATTGGGGTGCTACGTGCCGCACTGGTGATGATCACCACGGGGCAAAAACGCCAGGGCGCCAGTACCATTACAATGCAGGTAGCGCGAAACTTCTTCCTGACCCGCGATAAGAAGTTTATTCGAAAAATCAAAGAAATCTTTATTGCACTTCACATAGAACAACTATTGACCAAAGATGAAATTCTGGAACTCTATGTCAATCGTATCTATCTCGGCCAACGTGCTTACGGTGTAGGTGCTGCGGCACAGGTATATTACGGCAAAGATGTGCAGGATTTGACACTGGCAGAAATGGCAGTGATTGCCGGTTTGCCAAAAGCGCCGTCAACCGTGAATCCCATTACCTCACCAGAACGCGCCATGGCACGCCGTAATGTAGTGCTAAGACGTATGCTAGATGTGGGCTATATCACCCAGAACGAATATCAGACTGCGGCGGCGGCCCCCATCACGGCGAAATATCATGGTGCAGAGATCGACCTATACGCGCCTTATATTTCAGAGATGGCGCGTGATTATATGGTGCAAAAGTATGGCGAAGAGGAAGCCTATACTGGCGGCTATAACGTCTATACCACTATTAACTCTGATTTACAGCAAAAGGCGCAAAAGGCGCTGCGCAATAATGTGTATGCTTACGATGAGCGACATGGCTACCGTGGTCCGGTCGCCGTATTGTGGACCAATACACCACCGCCACAGAGCGAAATTCTGGATACACTGAGAAAAACCGATCCCCTGCAAGAATTGCAACCCGCGGCAGTGGTGAAGGTTGAAGATAAACAGGCAGATGTGTTGCTGGCCAATGGTCATACAGTCACTATCCCCTGGCAAGGGCTGAATTGGGCACGCAGCTTTATCACTGATCGCCGTCAGGGTGCAGCACCAAAATCAGCTGCCGACGTTGTAAAAATCGGTGAACAGATCTGGGTTCGACCAATGGCCGATAGCTGGCAGCTGTCGCAAGTACCGCAAGTTGCCAGCGCTATGGTGTCATTGGATCCCCATGATGGTGCGATCCGCACGCTGGTTGGCGGCTTTAGCTTCACCCAGAGCCAATACAATCGAGTGGTACAAGCCAAACGGCAGTTGGGCTCCAATATCAAGCCGTTCCTCTATGCCACAGCGTTGGAGAAAGGTTACACCCTAGCAACCCTGATCAATAATGCCCCCATTAACAAACCAGACTTGAGCCAGGGCATCGCTTGGCGTCCTAAGAACTCGCCGGATGTTTATGGCGGCCCGACTCGATTGCGCGTGGGATTAGCGCAATCCGTGAACGTAATGGCAGTAAGAACATTGCGTTATATCGGGCTGGATGCAGCTATCGACAAATTAAGTCAGTTTGGTTTTGATCCAAGTGACCTCAATCGTAATGAGTCACTAGCGCTTGGTTCACCGTCTGTCACACCGTTGCAAGTGGTGACTGCCTTCTCAAGCTTTGCAAACGGCGGATTGTTGCTGGAGCCTTATTTTATTGAACGAGTAGAAGATGCCTACGGTAAGACGGTAGAACGCGCCGAACCGACATTGGCCTGTGATACCCCAGCCTCAACAACCGAGACGGAAAGTTTGGCGGCCTCACCAGCCGCTGCCACAGTCACCACGCTAGAACAAGCGGCTGACCATCCGATGCCAGTCACCGATATTGGTAATAACTTGCCTTACACCTGTGAAAATCCTCAGGCGCGCCATGCTAAGCGAGTGATATCCAAACAGATTGCGTTTCTGATCACCGATGCGCTCAAGAGCGTGATTTGGGGTGGCGGCGACTGGAATCATGGTACCGGCTGGAATGGTACTGCCTGGCGGGCCGCACGCGTCATCAAACGCCATGATATTGCGGGTAAAACCGGGACGACCAACGAATCCCGCGACACTTGGTTCAGCGGTTTTAATCCTAGTCTGGTCACTACGACCTGGGTTGGATTTGATGACCACAGCCGCGAATTAGGACGTGTGGCCTGGAATCCAAACGGTGCCAAAGATCAGATCTCAGGTGCAGAATCTGGTGCTAAAACCGCCGGGCCAGCCTGGAATGAGTTTATGCACGATGCATTAGAGGGCACACCAGAGATTGCAATAACGCCCCCTCCCGGAATTGTCTCGGTGCGTATTGATCTGGCAACCGGCAAGTTATCAAGGAAGAATGACTACACCAGTGACTTTGAATACTTTATTCAAGGAACTGAGCCCAAAGAATATGCCAATGACAGCACGGAAGATGGCAATATTTTCTTGGACTCTGGCAAATCGCCAGAAGAGTTATTTCACTGATTCTTGAACTGATGACTATAAAAAACGCGCCGAAAAGGCGCGTTTTTTATGGGACGCACTGATCAGTATTTCTTGGTAGCCAATGCAGCCTGGATCTGCGCCACGGCAGTGCCACCAAGTACATTCCGTTTATCGAGACACGCTTCAATGGTGAGATTGGGATAAACATCCTCGGCTATTACCGCAGCATAGGACTGTAAAGTCGCCAATGGCAACTGTTCTATTGGTTTAGCTTCAGCAATCGCTCTTAGAACCACTTCACCCACCACATGGTGTGCTTCACGGAATGGCATGCCTTTTGAGACCAAGTAATCGGCCAATTCGGTGGCATTAGCATAGCCTTGCTGTGCCGCCTGTAAGGCTCGATTACGATTCACCTTCACGCCTTCCAGCACCAAAGCTGCCATTCTCAGACACAGACTCCAGCTGTCCATCACATCAAACAAGCCTTCTTTGTCTTCCTGCATGTCCTTGTTGTACGCCAGCGGCAACGCTTTCATGGTGGTCAGAATACCGGTCAAGGAACCATATACCCGGCCGGTTTTACCGCGGATCAACTCCAGTGCATCCGGGTTCTTTTTCTGCGGCATCAAGGAGGAACCAGAAGTGACGTTATCCGCCAACTCAATGAAATTAGCTTCGCCGGAATTGAAGAAAATCATATCTTCCGCCATGCGGCTAAGGTGCATCATGCTGATAGCGGCATCACTGCAAAGCTCCACCACATGATCACGATCAGAGACACTGTCGAGACTGTTCAGTGTCGGTGCCGCAAACCCCAAGCTTAGCGCCAAGGCTTTACGGTCAATCGGATAAGCCGTGCCTGCCAGTGCACCACTGCCTAATGGGCAAGTGTTAAGGCGAGTCATGGTATCTTGCAAGCGACTGAGGTCGCGCTCAAACATCTCCACATAAGCCAAAGCCCAATGTCCCATCGTGATCGGCTGTGCCCGTTGCAGGTGGGTATATCCCGGCATCACTGCGTCCAGTTCCCGCTCGGCCAGTGCCAACATCGCCTGTTTTAACTGGGTCAGCAAAGAAAGCAAATGCTCACCTTCTTCTTTGCACCACAGTTTGAGATCGGTGGCAACCTGATCGTTACGAGAGCGCCCGGTATGCAGTTTTTTGCCGAGATCGCCGACTTTTTCGATCAGCTTTTGTTCCACGAAACTGTGAATATCTTCAGCACCGGAACTCAGGATCTGCTGTGGCTGATCTTTTACTGCAACCAGTAATTCTTGCAGCGCATGTTGCAATGACGCCAGTTCCGCCTCAGTTAACACCCCAGCCTTGGCAATCGCAGTCGCCCAAGCCATTGAGCCCTGAATGTCCTGTTCTACCAGACGATAATCTACCGGCAATGAGTCGTTGAAGAGTTGGAAAAGTTCGCTGCTCGGGCCACTGAAGCGGCCGCCCCATAATGCCATGTTGAAATTCCTCTGTTACTGATAAACAAAAGGGGCGCCGGGGCGCCCCATAAATCACAGGCTTACTTATTGCTGTTGATGGCACGGATACGGCTTGCCAGAGAGTACAGGCGGATAAAGCCTTCTGCATGTTTCTGGTCGTATACAGTATCTTCACCAAAGGTGGCAAATGCTTCCGAGTAGAGGCTGTTAGGCGAACGTTTTTTCACTGGAGTCGCCTGACCTTTATAAAGCTTGATCACCACTTCGCCGTTGACATCTTTCGCCAGCGCTTCGGATGCAGCCAACAACGAACCACACAGTGGGGTAAACCAGCGACCGTCGTACACCAGATGCGCCATCTGCGCTGCAACCTGTTCACGCCAGGCGCGACTGGTCTTGTCCAGTACCAGCTCTTCCACGGCACGCAACGCCGCCATCATCACGGTGCCACCGGGCGTTTCATAACAGCCACGGGACTTCATGCCCACCAAGCGGTTTTCGGTAATATCAACACGGCCAACGCCATGCGCCGCCGCGATTTCGTTGAGTTTCACCAAGGCAGCATAAGGTGCCAGTTGCTCACCGTTAACGGCAGTCACACGGCAATCTTTCACTTCTACAGTGACATATTCAGGCGCATCTGGTGCATCTTCTGGATCAACGGTCCAAGTCCACACCGCTTTGCTGGGTTCATTCCAAGGACTTTCCAGCTCACCGCCTTCGGTAGAGATGTGCCAAGCGTTGGCGTCACGGCTATAGATCTTGGTTGCTGATGCTGAAGTTTTGATATGGCGTTCCGCCAGATAGGCCAGCAGATCTTCCCGACTCTGCATGGTCCATTCACGCCACGGCGCAATCACTTTCAGATCAGGAGCTAAGGCGGCGAAACAGCCTTCAAACCGCACTTGGTCGTTACCTTTACCAGTACAACCATGGGCCAGTGCATCGGCACCCACTTTACGGGCAACTTCAACCTGTGCTTTAGCAATGATAGGGCGAGCCATTGAGGTACCCAACAGGTAAGTACCTTCGTAAATGGCACCGGTAGCGATCGTTGGGTAGATGTAGTCTTTAACAAACTCTTCTTTTAAATCAACGATATGACATTCTGAAGCGCCTGATGCTAGGGCTTTTTCAGTCAACCCTACCAGTTCTGCGGGGTCTTGGCCGATATCGGCGCAAAAGGCCACAATTTCGCAGTTGTTATAGTTTTCTTTCAACCATGGGATGATGGCCGAGGTGTCCAAACCACCGGAGTAAGCCAGCACCACTTTTTTCACTTGAGTGTTTTTCTGTGCAATAGACATCTTATATTTCCTGGATTAAAAGGCCGTTGGCCATCAATTTAACAGAGTGACAAGTACCGCATTTTGGGCGTACATCCGGTTTTGCGCCTGCTGCAGGATCAACGAACCTTCACCGTCCATTACCTCATCCGTCACTTCCACCCCGCGATGAGCGGGCAAGCAATGCATGAAATACTTGACCTTATATTTTTCCATCAATTCTTTTGAGACCTGATATTGGGCAAATTTAGCCGCAATATCTGACAACTTGGTGCTATCGCCCATAGAGATCCACGTATCAGTGTAGACCGCATCGACACCTTCGAGCGCACTCACATCTGGCGTCAGCAATAAACTACCGCCATGAACAGCCGCCAATTGCTGCGCCTGAGTCACTGCGAAACCATCAGGGAAATGTCCTTCAGGACAGATCACCGTCATCTGCGCCCCAACAATCGCAGCACCCAGCATCAAGGAGTTGGTCACATTATTACCGTCACCGATATAGGCCAGTTTCAGACCTTGCAAACTTCCTAATACTTCCTTGAGCGTCAGCAAATCGGCCAGCACCTGACAGGGGTGATACAGATCCGATAATGCATTAACCACCGGCACAGTGGCGTATTCTGCCAAATCTTCCACCGTCACATGACTGAAGGTACGCGCCACAATGGCATCGGCCCATTGAGAGATATTGCCAGCAAAGTCGCGCACCGATTCCCGCTTACCTAAAGCACCATTTTGCTGATCCATGTAGACACAGTGCCCACCGAGTTTGTTGATGCCGATATCAAAGCTTACTCGGGTACGCAGTGAGGGCTTTTCGAACAGCATCACCACATTCTTGCCATCGAGTGCGTGACGATATTCGGCTGGATTGGCTTTTATTTTTAGCGCCAGCTCCAGCAATGCCAACAGTTGCGATTGGCTCAGGTCTTTAAGGGACAACAGGTGCTTCATAACTAATCCTTACTTACGGTTGAATTTGAGTTCCGATGTTCTCTCCTCGGGCAAGGGCAGCCAACTGGGCTGCATCCCGCCATGAGGCAACCTGTACTGGCTGCCCCATCTGCTCCGCCACATCTAGCGCAGCTTCTACTTTAACTTTCATGCCTTTTTCAATAACGCCCTGTTTCACCAGCTGCTGGATCTGCTCCCGGTTCAATTGTGGAATTAATTGACCTTTGCCATCCAAAACCCCAGACACATCAGACAGCAATACCAACTTACCGCCCACCAGTTTTGCCAATACAGTAGCGGCTTCATCGGCATTCACATTCAGCAAATCGCCAGTTGCCGACACCGCAATGGAACTGACGATCGGCATCCAGCCTTGTGCCAGCACAAAGTTGATATAAGCGCCGTCTTTAGGAGAGACTTCACCCACCAACCCCAGGCGTTCATCTTTGATACGAGCATCTACTAGGTTGCCGTCTGCCAGGCTCATCCCTACCGCCACCACGCCAGCTTTTACGGCGGCAGCCTGCAAAATTTTGTTGGAAGTGCCGGCCAACACGCCAACCACGATTGGCATCTGCTCGGCTGGTGTTACCCGCAAGCCGTCCAGCTTGACGGTTTCCATACCATTAACCTGCAACTGTTCATCTACCAGATAGCCGCCACCATGGACCAATACCACCTTCTGTCCCTGGGACAACATCTTGGCTGCCGTTTCCATCAGCCGTGCCATGCCCATTTCGCACTGCATCAACGCGCCACCGACTTTCAGAACCAACACACTGTCATTTGTGCTCATAAAGAAAACTCTCAAAACGCCTCAAGGGCCGGTTAATTCACAGATTAAAATGAATCTTTATGCACTGCAGCGCTTGGCTGGCAGCACCTTTCATCAAATTGTCGATAGCGCTAGCGACCACCAGATAGCCACTTGCCTCATCAAACTTCCAGCCAATATGGCAGTTAGGCGTCAGTACCACATCATCCACTTTCGGGAAACGGTTGTGCGTTACCTTTACCAGAGGTGAATCATCGTAGACACTATAAGCTTGCGCCACTTGTTCAGTGGTGATCCCTGGCTGCAGTTGCGCGGTAATAGTTGCCAGAATACCTCGCTTAAAATTACCCAAATGCGGCGTAAAAATTACTTGCTGCCCCAAATGTGTGGCGATTTCTGGTTGATGACGATGTCCGAGCACACCATAAGGGGTCAGGCTGACTTCGCAAAAACTGGTATGTAACTGCGCCTTGCGGCCAGCACCGGTAACACCGCTGACCGCATTGATCACCGGCCAAGTGGTAGTAAGCAGTGATTTCACAGGTTTGAGTGCTAGCAAAGATGCCGTTGGGTAGCAGCCCGGCACCGCAATCATCCGTGTCGCGGCAATCTTGTCCGCATTCCACTCTGCTAGACCATAGATGGCCTGCGCTAATACTTCGGGTTGTGTATGTTCAAAACCATACCACTTTGGATACTGGGCAGCGTCTGCAAAACGATAGGCGCCACTGAGATCAAACACACTCAGCCCTTGCGCATAAAACCAAGCAGCGAGTTCCAGACTCACGGCATGTTCCGTTGCCAACACCACCGCATCGGATTCAGCGACGATCTGAGCTTTGGCGGCAGCTGTTAGCGGTTGCAATACATAGGGGATTTGCTGGTATACAGGATAAAGGTCGGCCAGCGCTTTGCCTTTGTCGAGACTGTTTTCGGAGACATACAATCCCTGCACACTGAGCCCGGGGTCATTTTCAATCAACGCGGTTATCTGGGCTCCGGTGTAGCCACTGGCACCGATAATGGCAATATTTTTCATGATCTCAAATCTATATCTAGTCAAAAGGAAGGGCTAAAGTCATGCCCGGGCAGAATGCCTGATGACAAGTTTAACGCTGCAGGGATTATATGCAGCTTTTATCTGTATTAAGCTCAATATAGAACAAAAACAGGGTATTTTAAGCGGGTGTCGGCTTTTGTCTGGTGACACCAGTCTTAGCTGTTTGCTAGACTACCATATAAGTTTATTTATGCAATATATGTGAATATTTATATTTACTATTTTGGCGGAATTATGACCAAACTACCGGAACTCAAGTGCAGCTTCGGCGCGCTTATCGCATCACCATCAATCAGCGCTATTGAGGCTGCACAGGATCAGAGCAACAAAGGGGTACTGGATCTGCTCAGTAATTGGTTTACTGAATTGGGGTTTCAGTGTCAGCAACAGGCTGTGGCCAATAGTCGTAATAAATATAATTTGCTGGCGTCGCTGGGATCTGGCAGCGGTGGTCTGTTACTGGCAGGGCATACTGATACGGTTCCGTTCGATGAGGGTCGCTGGCACCAGGATCCATTTACGCTGACAGAAAAAGAGGGCCGCTGGTACGGGCTCGGCACCTGCGACATGAAAGGGTTTTTCGCACTGATTTTGGAAGCGCTGAAAGACATGCCGTTACAGCAATTTAAACGGCCGCTGTACATTCTCGCCAGTGCGGATGAAGAAACCACCATGAGTGGCGCAAAAACCTTTGCAGCCAATGCTGCCATTCGTCCCGAGTATGCCATCATCGGAGAGCCAACCAGTCTGCGTCCGGTCTATATGCATAAAGGCCATCTGGCACAAGGCATTCGAATCACCGGTCGCAGCGGTCATTCGTCCGATCCATCGAAAGGGCTGAATGCCATCGACATCATGTATCAGGTAATCGGACAGTTACTGAAACTAAAGCAGCATCTGGCCGACAATTATCGGGAAAACGCTTTTAGCGTACCCTACCCGACCATGAATTTTGGTCACATCCACGGCGGTGATGCCGCTAACCGGATCTGCGGTTGCTGCGATCTACATCTGGATATTCGCCCTTTGCCCGGCATTGCTATTGCGGATTTACAACTGATGACACAGCAGTATCTGCTGCCTATTAGTGAAAAATATCCGGGAGCTGTCAGTATCAGCACCTTATATCCAGGTGCCGAGCCTTTCGCTGATACCGCAGATTCTGCTTGGAGTCAGTTGGTAGCCAAACTATCGGGTAACGCACCGGAAGTGGTGAATTATGCCACTGAGGCACCCTATATTCGCAGTCTCGGTTGTCATACGCTGGTCCTTGGCCCAGGCAGTATCGATCAGGCCCACCAACCCGATGAATTTTTGGATCTGGCGCAGGTCAAACCGACGATATCCCTGTTAAAACAGCTGATTTATCACGCCTGTATCGAATAAGATACACCTAACCATGGTATCACTGCATTGACCACCAAGCCTCTCGCTGGGTAGGGTGACAGGCAGTGGTTTTGGTATCGTCACACATTTTGGGGAATGGGAGTCACAATGGAACAAACGACAGATATGTATGCCGCACTACGGGCCAATGTCAGTAAGCTGGGGCAAATCCTTGGCGATACCATGCGTGATCATCTAGGCGAGTCTTTTTTAGAGAAGGTTGAACAAATCCGGCAATTGGCCAAGCGCTCTCGGAATGGTGATAGCGGGGCCCGGACACAGATGCTAGCACTGCTGAACGCATTGCCTGACGATGAATTGGTCCCAGTTGCCAAAGCCTTTAACCAATTTCTCAATCTGGCCAACATCGCAGAGCAGTTTCATACCATCAGTCGTAATTGTGATGAATTGGTATGTGTGCCGGACCCTGTCGATTTGTTACTAGGGCGTATGCTCAATGGACCTATCGATCAGCAACAGATGCTCAACTGCCTGAAAACCATGGACATCGATCTGGTACTAACGGCACATCCCACCGAGATCTCACGGCGCACACTGATCCAGAAATATGCGGCAGTGGTTGATTGTCTGGCAGCCCTAGAGAACGACAAACTCGGCCAACGAGAGATGAAACAGCTAACGTTGCGACTGCGACAACTAGTATCACAAATCTGGCATACCAACGAAATCCGCAGCATCCGGCCAACGCCGGTTGATGAAGCCCGCTGGGGGCTGGCAACGATAGAAGCTTCGCTGTGGCAAGCGGTGCCGGACTTTCTGCGACAACTCAATGATCAGATAGAAGAGCGCACTGGGAAACAGCTTCCCATTGATATCGCGCCAGTGCGATTTTCCAGCTGGATGGGGGGCGATCGTGATGGCAACCCATTTGTTACCGCCACAGTGACACAGGAAGTCCTAGACCGCAATCGCCACGCGGCCGCAAGGCTGCATCTGAAAGATATTGTTGAGTTAGTGGCCGAGCTGTCAATGGAAGATGCCAATGCTGAACTGATGGCATATACCCACAACAGCCGTGAGCCTTATCGTGATGTACTGCGGGATCTGCGGCAGAAACTGCGCAACACCATCGACTTTCTTAATGCCCGCATTGAAGGCCACCAACCAGAAGTGGACTACCGCAGCATTATCTGGCAAGAAGAAGATTTACAAGCACCACTGATGCTGCTGTATCGCAGCTTGTGTGATTGCGGCATGCGGCTGATAGCCAACGGCCTATTGTTGGATATGCTGCGACGCCTTGCCTGCTTTGGCATCCACATGCTCAGATTGGACATTCGCCAAGATGCCGCCAGACATGCCGAAGTGTTGGGCGAACTTACCCGTTACCTAGGCATTGGTGACTATGCCCATTGGGGAGAGTCGGAGAAACAGGCATTTCTGCTAAAGGAACTCACTAACCGTCGGCCACTGCTACCCGTCAACTGGCAACCATCGGACAATGTTGCCGAAGTGCTGGCAACTTGTCGACTGATCGCTCAACAACCGGCGAAAGCGCTGGGCTCATATGTCATATCTATGGCGGGCAAACCTTCTGACGTGCTGGCGGTGCTGCTGCTGTTAAAGGAAACCGGTTGTCCACATCCCATGCGGGTAGTACCGCTATTTGAAACCTTGGATGATTTGAACCATGCCGCCAGTTGTATAACAGCACTGCTGAATATCGACTGGTATCGCAACTACACCAAAGGTACACAAGAAGTGATGATCGGTTACTCCGATTCCGCCAAAGATGCCGGGGTGATGGCTGCCGCTTGGGCGCAGTATCGGGCACAAGAGCAGTTAGTAGCTGTCTGTCGTAATGCCGACGTCAAATTGATCTTGTTCCACGGCCGAGGTGGTACGGTGGGCCGCGGCGGGGCACCAGCCCATGATGCCATTCTGTCGCAACCGCCAGGCTCCGTTGATGGCCGCATTCGGGTGACGGAACAAGGGGAGATGATCCGCTTTAAATTCGGTTTGCCCAAGCAGGCGGTGCAATCGCTGGCGCTCTATACCTCAGCGGTTATGGAAGCTACCTTGCTGCCACCACCTGAACCCAAACCACAATGGCGTGAATGCATGGAGCGAATTGCCGCTGATTCGGTAACAGCTTATCGTAAAGTGGTGCGTGAAGACCCAGACTTTGTTGCCTATTTCCGGGCAGCCACTCCCGAAGTTGAACTCGGCAAGCTCCCCCTTGGCAGTCGCCCAGCTAAACGTCGTGTTGATGGCGGTATTGAGAGCCTGCGGGCTATCCCGTGGATCTTTGCCTGGTCACAAAATCGCTTGATGTTACCTGCCTGGCTCGGTGCGGGAGAATCACTACAAGCCGCAATCGATCGTGGTGAAAAGAACTTGCTGCAGGAAATGGAGCAACACTGGCCATTTTTCCGTACCCGGATCTCGATGATGGAAATGGTCTACGCCAAAGCTGAACCCAATCTGGCGCGTTATTATGAAACCTGCTTAGTGCCGCCAACACTACATCACCTGGGCGAGGAACTGATCAACCGGCTGCAACTGGGTATAAAAGTGGTACTAGAACTCACGGGTAGCGATACGCTGATGGCACATACGCCGTGGAATCGTGAGTCCATCAAGCTACGTAACCCCTATATCGACCCATTGAATTTCTTGCAGGCAGAACTGTTAGCGCGTACACGTAAAGAGCAGCAGACATCTACCACGCTGGAACTCGCCTTGATGCTAACCATTGCGGGTGTTGCCGCCGGGATGAGGAACACAGGTTGATGAAATACTTACTGTTATTAGTCGCAACTCTGTACCTAGGTGGGTGTGCCAGCCAGTACAGCATCAGCGAACAACAAGTCGAGCACTATCTCAACGATAAACTCGCCAAACCGTATCAGGTAAAGGAGGGATCGTCGGCGCTGTCGCTGGGTTTTCGCAGCGTTTCGGTCACCCTTGGGGCAAAGCCGGGGGTCATGGCGGTAACGGCCGCGGCAGAAATGAAAATTGCCACGCCCATCATCCCCATTAAGGCGGAATTACAGGCAGTATTTGAGGCTAAGCCCGTATATGACCATACCAGCCATAGTGTTTTTCTCAAAGATCTGCAGCTGGTACAGTTGAGCTCAACACCGGCAAAACTACAACGCTTACTCGGCGGAGTGACCCCGCAATTAATGGATATGGCAAGGACGTTGCTGGAAAACCAGCCAGTTTATGTACTGAATACTCACAACAGCACCCAGGCAAAACTGGCTGAAATAACCAAAGACATCAAAGTAGAGCGAGGCGAACTGGTGTTACAGTTTGAGTAGTCATCTATCACCATTTGATAGTGACTACTCACACGCAGCATCACTTTGGATAGCGCTGAATGAAGGAGTAGTCAACAATGACCGCTTCATTCAGCAATTCCCGCCGCAACATGTCATACGCCACCGCAGAACTGATACTGCGTACCAGTTCTCGCGAGCGGCCAGCTAGCAGGATCATCTGGCTATATACCGCATTACGGGTCGCCAGAGCGATGGCAACGGTTCCCACCGGTTTTTCTGCAGTGCCGCCATCAGGCCCTGCTATACCACTGGTTGCCAAGGCAAAATCGCTGCCAAGCAACTCACGGGCACCGCGCGCCATCTCTTCCACCACCGGAATAGATACGGCGCCGTAGTCATCGAGGGTCTGCGGCTTAACACCAAGAACCCGCACTTTGCTTTCGTTGGAATAAGTGACCAACCCCTGATGTAAATATGAGGAGCTTCCCGGGAAGGCAACCAACTGACTGGTGATCATGCCGCCAGTACAAGATTCGGCCACACTGAGACTCAATCCAGATTGATATAAGCGCTGATGGATCTCCTCCGCCAGTGATTGACGATTTTCCGCCACGACAGCCGTTCCCAAGGCTTGCTTAACCTCTGCCGTCACCGCGGCAAGTTGTGCAATGGCGGCAGCTCCTCTGGCAAAAATCTTAATCTCGATGTGAGGCATCGATGAACGGTAACCAAGAGTAATTCCGTCTGGCAAACTCAGAGGTTCCAGCTTTGCCGCCAGTGACGATTCGCCATGCCCAATCGTCAGCAGTTTCTCTACGGCAATATCGGATTGAATAGCAAATTCATCACGGATAAACGGTAGGAACTGCTGCTGCACCATATGTTTTAATTCAAAGGGCACCCCCGGCGTAAAGAACAGCCAAGCGCGGTTGAGTTTAACGCGGAATCCGCAAGCAGTACCCACCGGATTATCAACCATAATGGCCGATGCGGGTAATAGTGCCTGCTTAAGGTTGTTAGCAGGCATAGGACGATTATTGCGTGCAAACCAGTCGGTGATACGCTGACGCCATATTGGGTTATCTACCAAAGGTTCTTCTTTGGCTCGGGCCATCGCTTCTGCAGACAGATCATCCGACGTCGGCCCTAAACCACCATTTACCAGAATCACATCGGCATGCATGCTGCGCTCACGGAAAACGGCAATCAAATCATCCATACGGTCGCCTACCGTCACCCGGCGTTGCACTTCTATACCGTGCTCCATCATCAGATTGGCAAACCAGGCGGCATTGGTGTCCACTATCTGTCCAGAGAGCACCTCTTCACCGGTACAAATCATCTCCAATTTCATTAACGCACCTGTTCCTATTCAGCTCCTTCAACGTACACAAGATTACGCTAAATCAACAGATAAGGGTACGAAAAGGACGGATAAGAGCTGATAGCTGACAATAAAATTAAACAGCCCGTGGCTACGGGCTGTTTAAGGCTAAACACTATTGAATTAGGGGAGCTGACTGCAGTTCTAATCCCAGCGAGGCAATAATCCCCAACGCCGCTTTGCGGCCGTCTGACATGGCGGTCACCACCAGATCTGCGCCACGGACAATATCACCGCCAGCGAATATTTGGGGATGACTGGTTTGGCAAGGGAAGCGACTATTACGGGGTGCTTCTATCAGCCCCCATCGATTACATTTCACTTTAGCGGCGTCCAACCAAGGCATTGAGTGGGCACTGAAACCAAAAGCAATAATCAGCGCATCAGCTTCCAGCACAAATTCTGAGCCAGCAACTACCTGTGGTCGCCGCCGACCACTGCTGTCAGGCTCGCCTAATTCGGTACGGATAAGGCCAATACCCGCAAAATGCCCTTGCGCATCTAGTTGGATAAACTGTGGTTGCACATTAAAGAGAAACTCAGCTCCCTCTTCGCGGGCATTCTTTACCTCTTTCTTGGAGCCGGGCATGTTAGCCTCGTCGCGACGATAGGCACACGTCACAACAGCCGCCCCCTGCCGCAAAGATGTGCGCAGGCAATCCATCGCAGTGTCCCCACCACCTAATACCACCACCCTTTTCCCAGCAAGATTAATATAGGGTTCATCAACTAACGCAGGTAAACCCATCTCGTGCTTGGTATTGGCAATCAAAAAAGGTAACGCTTCATAGACGCCCGGGGCATCTTCATGCTCCAACCCCGCTTGCATCGACTGGTAAGTGCCTGTTCCCACAAACACTGCATCAAACTCCTCTAACAGTTGTTGCAATGAAATATCACGACCGACTTCGGTCTCCAGACGGAACTCGATCCCCATGTCAGCAAACAGCTGGTGGCGATTAATTAATACCTGCTTGTCCAGCTTGAAAGCCGGAATACCAAATGTCAGCATGCCGCCAATCTCGGGATGGCGATCAAACACCACAGCCTTTATACCGTTGCGGCTGAGAATATCTGCACATCCAAGGCCTGCAGGTCCGGCACCGATGACCGCAACCCGTTTGCCAGTAGCCTTCACATGTTGCAGATTAGGTTTCCAACCGTTAGCTAGCGCGGTATCAGTGATATAACGTTCGACGTTCCCTATAGTGACCGCACCATATTTATCTTTCAGTGTGCACGAACCTTCACACAAACGATCCTGCGGGCATACCCGGCCACAGACTTCCGGCAATGAACTGGTTTTATGGGACAGCTCCACTGCTTCATTTATACGGCCTTGTTTTGCCAACTCCAATAACCTAGGAATATTGTTGTGTAGGGGACAAGTCCATTCACACACAGAGCGATCACTGCAACTCAGGCAACGGTCGGCCTGATCCTCCACCTGCTTCGCCGAAAAAGGCTGATAGGTTTCAACAAAGGTAATTTTACGTAAGGCCAAAGGCGTTTTCAGCGCTTCCTGGCGCGGCCGTTGAGGTAATGAGGCTAGAATCGGTGTCAACCGATGAATACGAGGAGAACCTAAATCATATGCTACGCCTGCACTGCGTAATTGCTTCTGCCGCCGTAACGCAACTAACGCTTGATCGTCCAGTAATCGCAACGCTTTAGTTGGACATGCTGATACACAGGCAGGCCCCTGTTCACTGTCATGGCATAAGTCACACTTGTGGGCATAAGCTTTAACTTCAGTGCCATTAGTTTCTTCATAAACCATATTGATGGCACCAAACGGACAGGCCAGCACACAGCTTTTACAGCCAATACATTTATCTTGCTGCAGTTGGATACTACCATCCTGACGCGACAGTGCTCGCACAGGGCACGCATTAGCACAAGGCGCATCCTCACAATGCCGACAGACAGCGGCCGAGATCCGTGACGCCCCTCTGACAACTTTAATCCGAGGGTGGAATGATTCAGCACTATCGGGATAACGCCCGCCATTATGCGACAAGACACAGGCAATCTCACAGGCCCGGCAACCAATACAATCATTGCCGTTGGCGATAACAAACTGATTCATTAGAACTCCCCAATAGAACTGCTAAGCACCTCAGGCAAATATCCGTTCCCCAACAGTATTCACCTGAAACAGCGCAACAAGCTGTTGCACATTTGAATATTCTAACCTGCTAAACTGGAGTGAAAACTTGATGCCGGACAGGAACCTGACGGTTTGGGGCGCGATAAAAGCGCAGAAAAGCACTCATCCGATGACATAAACGCAATCGGATCGGAGTTATAAAGAGGGAAGAGATAGCAATTTAAACTGACAATCTTGCTGCGAAGTTCTACAGAAAACAAACGGCGAATATCGCAGCTTTCCGCAGTATTAGAAAACGAAACACGGCGCTTAAGCAGTTATAGAGTTATTGATAACGAAAAGGAATTTCAGAGATAAAAAGCAAAAGGCCTCGTCTGTTGACGAGGTCTTGCTATTAGTGGCGGGATGGACGGGACTCGAACCCGCGACCCCCGGCGTGACAGGCCGGTATTCTAACCAACTGAACTACCACCCCACTGGGCCGAAGCCCAATTCTTACTATCAGACGCTGTGCATCTGGCTAAATAGGCGCTTGGCGATGACCTACTCTCACATGGGGAGACCCCACACTACCATCGGCGCGATTGTGTTTCACTTCTGAGTTCGGGATGGAGTCAGGTGGTACCACAATGCTATTGTCACCAAGCAAATT
>NZ_JAFNJD010000089.1:0-3332 GCF_017368415.1 Shewanella sp. 4t3-1-2LB | reverse complement strand
GCTGTCCGAACTGTTTTGGCCAACTGCGGCGCATTACCAAAGCTGAACCGCTGGAGACTGATTAGGCCAATCACACAGTCATCCAGCCAAGCACGCAAATAGCCTCACTTATAAATGCGCACAATGTTGACCAGCATTATGTAGAAAAGCCGCCCGGTAAAATGCAGTTTTGATGACCGGGCGGCTCTTTTATATAATCTGTATTGTGCGAATTCTCATGGTTACTATATGACTGACTTATCAAAGCTTTGTAGAAAATATCATTTAAAATTCAGTATTTATTCCAATAGTGACGAGTGGGATAATGGAGACTATAGCTTGGTATTTCTCTGTGAGTTTTCTATGCCAAATCCTTATAGGAAAGGGCACTATAAGGCTTATTTGAATGATGACTCGTTGATTCATTACACATTTGATGATGAAGTAGATTCTGAGGTGGCACATTTCCCTAAATTTAAAATCACTTCATTCGATCTGTTCGTTAAAGCAGTGGCTTCAATATTGGATAAAAATGAAATTACTGACGATGATTGGGATTATTAAGGGCTTGCCCTTAATGCCAGACGCTCTTGAAAAAGGACGGGGCGCCGTCCTTCTTTCCTCCTGCTAAGCCATCTTTAGCTGGCACATCCTGTCAGCCATCCATCGGCCAGATGGTCGCAGACAAAAGACACTCACAGCACCGCGCAGCGGTTCGGGTTCTAGTGACACCCGAACTTTACCGCAACAACCTGCGGTTATATTCATCATTTCGGTAGGTCGAGAGAGGGAGAGGGAGGCAAGCGAAGCCGCCCCCTCGACCGAGGGCTTTTAGGTTTGGGTTCGTGTTACACCCAAACTAAGTCCGGACTTCCGGACTTTCCTCGTCATTTTCATCAAGCATATCTGCTGTTTTACCATCCAAAAATGTGCCTCCAAAGATCGTTGGTCTTTCGGTCATTTTTGTCATGTGTAAGGCCATACAGTATTTGTCTATGACCCTGATTATTATTCTTTTATCTTCTTCTGGAATTTGCTTTAGTCGTTCCAATGCAATAGCTAGAACTGAGTTTATGTTGGATTTCTTAGTGTCTGCTAACAATGCATCTGCGGAACATTCTAAAGCGTTTATCAGTGAATAGATGGTACTTAGTTTAGGATCTGTTTCGTCCCGCTCAATCTTTGATATCTGCCCAAGTTGAATTTTACACTTACTTGCTAGGTCGCCCTGAGTCCAACCTTTATCACGCCGCAAACGCTTTAAGTTTTCGCCTATAGACATAAATAATCCCTCATAATTATCTTGCAGCATGAATTCTAACCCTATATATTTTTGCTCCAGTGATAATTGATTCTATAGAATGAATTAAATTTACTCTATAGAGCTATTGACAGGGTTTTGGTCACTTTGTTTTTCATCGATCGTTTATGCATACAACAAGACTATCCAGAGGGCAATTTGCCTCTGGTCGGTCGGCATGTCATTGAACGTATCGATTTGGAAACTGGGGAGTCATTACCGCCATCGGTAGACCAAAAAATCCTTGAAGGGTCGTTCAGTACCAAGCTTACCATCCGTTGTGACGGGCAACGGTACAGGGTAGAAGGTAATCCGTCACGCTGGCAGCGCCCGGATAACCTCTTTGGCCTGCAAACATTGGATGAATGTGTTGGTGTTTATAACCACGTACTTAACACCTTAAACCTGCCACCGTTCACCAAAAATACCCGAATTTATTACCGTCAGTCCCCCGATGGCAAAAAAGCACGACTGGTTGGCAATGGCGCAGAAATCACGGTCATCGACTGGACGGTAAATCATCAGGTCGGGCAGGGCAACGAACTGGCATTTATCCGTGGGATGTCAGGGATGAATATCGGTCGTGGTTGTGCTCCAAAACTTTATCCAGATGGCAATACCTGCAACTGGCGCGAAAAGTCTAACTGGATAATGACCAAGCTCTACAACAAAGCAGCAGAACTACGTAAACACTTAAAAAAGGAGAGCAAAACCGTAACAGAAAATCAAGATACTAGACTGGAATATATTGAAAATTTAATTACTTACTGCGAATCACAGGGCGTTGTACGCGAAGAACACAGCATCAGACAGGCCTTTCTAAAACGTCACAATCTGCAATTTTATGGCGCTGTCACTGAATCAGACTTCTATCCGCACCTGCACTACATCGAGAACGCTATGAAGACAATCCAGATCTCTCATGATGAACACCAGACCATTGCTGATTTACTGCTTGAAAAAGGCATAGTTAATAGTCGCCAAGCGGCTAATGCCACCCAAAATTACGCCATGATTTGGCAGCACGGCGAAAATTTAAAAAATCGTCTTTCACGTAGCCAATTTTACGAACATAAAGCCCGCCTAAAGGCCATCGGTATCGATATTGGTCAGCAATTCGACGTTACCCGCATGTGCCCAACGCTTCGCCGCTCAGAAGTTATCCAAGTCAGTCCATTAGCGGTGCCTGACTGGTATCAACTGCCCAAGGTCGCTCAATCCAATATTTTACCGTTTAAAGCCTTTGCTTAAGGAGTCCCCATGCTTGGAATACTTGAAATCGAAATTTTTCCAGAAAACGTTAATACCAGTTCACGCACTTTGCCAAGCAAGGATGGCAAACCGGGACGCACAATGTATGAACAGACGGCTTATGCAAATCTTGGCGGTAAGTTCCCGGTCGAAATGACACTACAGCTCGACAGTGCAGCACCATTTGCGGCGGGCAAATACACCATAGATCCGTCCAGTTTTATTGTGAATAACTTTGGCAGTCTGGAACTGAAGCGCTATGGCATGAAAATCGTGCCTATCAATCGCAAGGAGCACACCGCATGAAAACCGATATGACAATCGCAGAATCTGTTTACGTATCACTGAAAGCAATGGAACGCGCCGTTCAGGCATTTGCCGATTTGGCTGATGACTGGTGTGAAGACGATCCGAAACAGGCCCTGGTGCAATTGCTGTCAGAGAACCTGACACAGCAACTGCAATCCCATCAACAAGCGGTTTATGGTGCGTTGTCCAGCATCGAGCCGGCTGTCGCTGCTTAAGGAGTTGCTATGCTTGACTTGTCAAACCTGCGGCCAGTGCGTTACAAAGGCGGTATCAGCTTCGTGGAACGCAAAGACGCACCGACACATCAATGTACCCGGTGTTATAAACCGTGGTGGCCTGAGAACTTGCGGCCAGTGTTCAGTGAGAGCTGTCCGAACTGTTTTGGCCAACTGCGGCGCATTACCAAAGCTGAACCGCTGGAGACTGATTAGGCCAATCACACAGTCATCCAGCCAAGCACGCAAATAGCCTCACTTATAAATGCGCACAATGT
>NZ_JAFNJD010000088.1:0-3778 GCF_017368415.1 Shewanella sp. 4t3-1-2LB | reverse complement strand
CTGGTAGGTTTAAATAGAAATTATATATCAGTGGTATTCTCACGAAATCTGCAATTGATAATTAACCGCATTATCAACCTTATTTCAGACCCTAGAGGTTTATTCAGAAAATGCGAGTTGTCTTACTGATGCGCTATGTAAAGAAATGTAAGCTGACAAATCGATTTTTCCCGTAGTAGGTTTATAAGATGCAAGAAAAATCCGGTTTTGTTATGGTTGATATACTCCGCATGCTGAGTATTGCTTTTCAAGTTCATGAGAAAATTGCAGATATCAGCCTAGTACAAGCAGATGTCCTAAAAAGAGCAGATATGACGCCTGGGATAAGACAGGTTGAACTGGCCGAACAGATGCGAATGCAGCCCGCCAAATTAGGTCGAATTGTTGATCAATTGGCAGAGATGGGGTTGCTGGAAAGACGCAAACCTACCAATGATCAGCGAGTGAATGGTTTGTTTGTCACCAGCGCTGCGTCTGAAAACCTGAAGATAATTGGTGATGTTATTGATGAACTGTGGGTGCCAGCGTGGAAGGACATCGACCCGCAGCATGTCGAAATATTCCGTCAGGTTCTGTTGAAAATTCAACATAATCTCGCCAGTCACAGCGACCATCCAAGCATCCGTCGTTCGACAAAACCACTCTTAGAAGATTAGCAGCCCTTTTGACGCTATATCTTTATGTAAACGCTGAATACCCTAACATCAAACAAGTTGGAAAGAGTTTAACGAATCAAAGAGATGCGGCTGATCATCACCATATTGCAACCAATAAAAAGCCACCTGCGTGCTCAACAGGTGGCAAAACCCGTGGAGGTTCGGGTAATGTGTGGATAAAGAGCAAAATGGCGTCCTGCCCAATGACCTCCGTGTTTTACGGCATACATAACTGCCTTAAACTCGAATACAGCTCTTTCTAGCATTTATCGTTATTATCTAAGCTCACACATAATCCATTAGGCGATAGTCATCTGCCCTGCGTACAGAATAAAATGACGCAGCAGTATCACCCCAATCAAACTACAGGTTGCAGTCCCCGCAACATAAGCAAAACGGCGTTTGGCGGTAGCGGTCATGAACAGATTCATTGCCAGCGGCACAGATAGGCCAACCAACAGGATCCCCACCCAGAACACCACACCCCAGAAACCAAAACCTAAGGCATTGGCGGCAGCCACTTTGGCTTGTCCCCCGGTCAGAACCAACCCAAGGAAGAAGGTGAAAATGGCTACCATCTCTACCAAAATCAGCGGGATTTCGATCTTATGGATCAAATGCACTTCACGTCCATCAGGGTTGCCTTTCATCAGCACACCACCCAACAGTGATGCAGCGGCACCAGAAGACAGCGCTGATAACAGGAACAGGATAGGCAGTACTGGGTTCTTCAGCATCGGATAGCCAGGCAAAGCCGACAGCAGGAAGCCAGTGTAGGCACCCAATGCCAAAGCCAGAATGACCAACAACCCGGTGATAGTCGCTTCACTGCTGCTCAGGAATGCGCTCAGTTTAAGCACCCAAGGGAAGCGAGTTCGACACCATTCGTCAATGACTGGACGGAACACCAGCGCTATCCACAGGAACATGAACACCATGTAAATACACAGGATGATCACGCCCACTGACATAACGGAAGTCAGGTTATAGAACACCATGATTTTCCAGAAATGTAGTGGTTTGGTCAGGTCAGTGACTAAGATCCCCAAACCTGCCATGACAGTGATAGGCGCAACAATACAAGCCGCCTGAACAAACCCAGACTTGTATGCGTCACCGCGTAAAATAAAGTTCTTCAACAGCACGGCGAAAAACATAGCACCGCCTGAAACCCCGGCAAAAAACAGGTAAAAAGCGATTGGCCAATGCCAGACCAGATGCTCAAAATGGAAAGGGCTCATACGTTTATCCCTCCCTGCTTAGCTTGAATACGGAACAATTTAGGATGAGTTCCCAAATCTCTCTTATTGCGATACACCGGATTTTCTTCCAGCGCTTTGACTATCTCTGAATTGGGATCATTCAAGTCACCAAATACCAGCGCTTTAGTCGGACACGCTTCCACACAAGCGGGCTGTTTGCCTTGTTTGAGCTGAGTTTCACGGCAGAAATCACATTTATCAGCGGCTTTGGTCACCGGATTGATAAAGCGAATGTGGTAAGGACAAGCCGCAATACAATACTGGCAACCTACACACTTCCAAGAATTCACACTAACAATGCCGGTTTTCTCGTCTTTAAATGCAGCGCCGGTTGGGCACACATGCACACAAGGTGAATCTTCGCACTGTTCACAGGATTTACGGGTAAAGTGATAGTACTGATTCGGATATTCACCAAACGGGCCAGTGCGGATGATTTCCAGACGTGCCACCCCTTCTGGCACCTGATTTACCTTGCGGCAATTATCAGCGCAGGCATTACAGCCAATACATTTGTTTTCGTCATGCAGCATGGCGTATTTGACTGCACCTTTCTGCTGTTCACCGGCCACTTCACCATTGGTCAGTACATACAGAGAGATGCCAGCAATCACTGCCCCGCTGCCCTGTAAAAATTGTCTTTTTGACTTATCCATCACGCACCCCCTACTTCGCATGACATTGACGGCACAACTGACTGTGTTGTGTACCGGTCATTTTGGTCATCGGATCTGTCGCCGGGTGGAGTTGGTGGCAAGCAGCACAACTTACTTTGTTAGCGTGGACGTTATGAGTCCATTCGCCTGCAGCCAGTTTTTCCGGGCGGTGACATCTGAGACAGGTTTTGTTCTGCTCTTGGGGAGCGATCTCTGGATCGGGGTTAAATACCCGAATGTCGTTGGGTTTGCGGGGATGGACGCCCTGTTCACCGTGGCAGGTACTGCAAGTGAAATGCATTTTGTCCTGTCCGTGAACCCCCAGCATTGTGCCATTGCGCTTGTGGCATTTTAGGCAGGGGCCATCATTGATTTTCAGCGCGGTAGATGTTTCTGCATTGGCGGTGCCGGCTGTGCCGAAACCCAACAGGCATACCAATGTGGCAACACCGAGCACTGTGCGCCAAGTATTCCTGAACATAGTTCGTTACCTGATTATTAGTTTGTTATTTTTGAGAAGAAGGGTGACAACCTTTTTTTCAGATTGTCACCGACATCGACTGTAAACATCAGGCAGCCAAGGCCTGCATTAAATGCTGTTTATCCATTGGGCAGTTACGCTTCATATCAATCAATCTGATGTTGAGTTTCTGAAGCAGTGGTTTGATTTCTGCACTAGATTTATCGCTGAAATCAGAAATCACCATTTTGATTTCTGATGAGTTCTGGTCAATCAGCACATAGTCCAGATACCCATGAGGTTCAGCTTCGTCTGCATTAACTTCGATAACAGACTCCAATGGAACGTGACTGCAGATTTCATATTCACCTTTAGTCAGACTCTTCAGAGACTTAAGAAAACCTAAGCTTTCATTATCAAACAGACGGTCTTTAATCTTTGCATGTACTGGCGCTGCAGTTTCTGACTTGAAAAACTTAATGCAAGTCATCACGAATGTAACAGCGATAAAAGGAACTGCAATGAACAATACAAAGTAGATAAACGCATAACTGAGATATACAGATGCGGTGCTCATATTAACCTCCAACTATCATGTTGTATTTATTTATTAGCGATTATTTCGCAATTAAATTATTGGCAGAAAGTGCAAGTATATTAGTGATCCGAATCACATCAAGTGGTGGAGAAAATGAGCAGTTTTAAATTTTAAGAGGTTAATTTAATTACTATTTTCTAAAAACA
>NZ_JAFNJD010000087.1:0-4016 GCF_017368415.1 Shewanella sp. 4t3-1-2LB | reverse complement strand
AATAAATACTCCGTCCATTGATGTCCATATTACCCACCACTATCCAGCGATAACTGGTGGGTAATATGGTGGATGAGCTAATATAACCTTAGTCATTATGGTGGGAAAATACTCACCAGAAAATATCGGTGGGATAACAGGTTATGAGCAAACAATGAAAATTCTAGGCGGGACAGGATGTTATGCTGGTGGAGGTGAGTTATATTTTGTCGTTCCTAAATCTGGCTAGCCGGATTCATTGCAGACTCGAGTAAAATATGTGTTATGCCCGAGTTATCCCCTCTTGCTAAGAAGTTAGTAACGGTAACTTTTGAGACAATGAGGAATGGCATTAATCAGGTAAAGGCAGTTAAGTGAAAGCAACAAAACGACAACCATCACATATATCATACTCAAGGAACATTACTCTTTACTGGCGCGCAGAGCAGCCAATGTCATAGATAACAGCAACGGATCACCGTGCAAACCATGCCACAGGCCGTCTAACACTGACAGGTGCCGGATAATGGTCGACATAGCCTACTCGGGCTAGCATCTGTACGTCGACACCAAAAGTACGTTGCATTGTTTGTTGTCCATCAGCACTTTCCAGCAATTGGCTCATAGGATGGCAAGCAATCTGCCTTTCTCTAAGCATTAGGAATACACGTTGAAAGTCACGCCCACATTCAATAAGATCTTTCGATGAGGAACCATGTGCGCTAAAGATAAGCCAACCCGCGCCTTCATTTACCAACTGCGCGGTCATATCAACCGTCTGCTTGCGAAACGAGGCTGAGAGAACATCTTTTTCATCATAAAAATGATCAACTATCCAGGCTGTAACACTGTTGAGCTCCATTGCTGCGGTTGTTAACCCATCCATATGCGTTATCACAGTTTGATGCCCAAATCTCGTCCAGTGTGCTAACTCATTCATTATTGATGGGGTTTGACACTGAGAGACCGTAGCGCTTAGCGTTCCCTCGCGCAAGAGTGCCGCCTCAGAGTGGTTGGCGGGGACATATCTTAACTTCCCGGGTAGCTGAGCTTCCAACCAGTTGACATCATCGCTAGATAATAATCGGGGCAATTGTCCGTGCCTGATCACCCGCCGTTGCTGAATATGGATCAGGTTATCTTTCGCCATTGGCGATATCGCCGCGGGAAGCAACTGTATAGCATATGCGGCTGAGTCATCCGTATCCCCAGAAAGAGGAACCAACGACACCGAAAAACCATAGGCCGATGCTGCCTGACATAGATTTTCAATGAATGCACCGATGGATATAAGAGTTTCCCTGCCTCGTGGATCGACGGCGGGAAGTCGACGAGTAGCCGCAATATGGAGGTGCCAGTAATATGGCTCTAACAGCAGCAATTTCCATGGCTGACTATTATGTCCGCTGGGAGCTCTAGCAGCATGCCTCAGAATGTCCCGCGTCACTGATAGCAGTTGGGAGGACTCAGGAGTGAATGCAACGGCGTCTGATGCACAAGCCATCAGCAAGGGCATACTGCCGAGCGCAATCACTGATTTGGCACACAAGCAAGCAAAATGACGGCGTGACCAGTTCATTTTATGAGTTCCTTTGCGCAATTATGTTCACTGATGGTCGTTGAAACCTGTCCGTCAGTAGCTGGTGAAATTGCTGCGTTAGCTGTTCAAGTCCTTGCTCAACGTGCCGGTATTGATGAAAATAACCAGAAAATTCGGATAGCGAGCCGTTACTGGCGGCGCTCATCGCTGCAAGGCGTTTACCAGATTTTTGTTCCACGGCTTCAATTTCAATGCTCACCCCACCATTGGCAAATGGAACAAATAGCGTCAGTGTTGTCAGTACATTGAGTATCGGTTTGGCTGGATGTACTGCAGTGATCATCGCACGGATAACTATTGTCGGTTGCTCAGTTACAATAGGGTTATCCGTTGTCTTAAACTCATTAACCAAAGTTTGTTGCAGAAAATGACATAACTGATCACGTTCTGTGTCACTCAGACTATTAGTGTCATGGCCATTAATAATGGTTACCGGGGCAATAAGCACCCGCGCAAGATTAAGCGGCTGTGGTGACCGCGTAACCAGTACTAACGGTTTTCCACTTAATGGTTGCAAAGCCCCATAATTATCCAAAAAACCACTATGTGTCGGCATTTGCGTTGCACAACCTGTTAACCCAATGCAACAGATAAAGAGCACAAGTTTCTTTTTTAACTTGACCAAACACATTGCCACACTCCATGTCACCAGCTGGTGACTTACATGATAAAAAAATTTGCGGTTACGCTGATATAAAACAGCGAAGACACATCTCAGTTAAAGCAGCTTCAAGTCTTTGCCACCCCAAATCAGAGTCTATGGCAATCTTGTTAAAGACGTGTGTGTTACGCCCTCGGATCAACAGAAAATTAATCGCGGCACCAAACAACGCCGAGGTAGCCGCGATATCGAGATTTGTAGCCGATATTTCGTCACTAAAGCGTTGGAAAAATTTTTCGACCCACTGTTCTCGAACATCTGCTAATAGCTGTGTCAATTCATTGTGCTCGACCAGCTCCCACGCCATGATCTCCAACGTCATCGGCCGCCGACGCAATGCTCTGGAAAATTGAACTAAGAGCTCTGCCATTTTTTCGCCGATACTTTTTTGCTTAAAAACCTCGATGTCACCAATGATTTCGTCTAAAGACGGCCAGAAATCTATGGAGTTCCCATATGCGCGCAACAACCCAGGCAAGCCACCAAAGTAACGGTAAATAAGTGCTTTATCGACTTTCGCCTGACGAGATACAGAGTTGACCCCGAACTTACTAAAACCGTCCCTTGCGAGAATATACCCCACTGCTGCAACCATTTTTTCCTGGGTTTTTTGCTTGTCTCGAATCATATTGGCCTGCTTAAGTTATTTCGGCCCTTATGATGTCACCACACAGTGACATTGTAAATAGCATATATCTATAAGGTGGTATCAAAAGCTAATCCCACTCATTGTGCCGTTTATAAAATATCAGTGAGAAACCAATGTGTACGCCGGGATGATCGCATCGCCTTGTCGTTGACATGTAACGTGCATTGCTGATTCCATAGTGGCAACTCACATATCCGACACGCCTTCAGTCTGACACTCCCTGCTAGGTGCTACGCTGAGGTCAAGAGTTGCAGAAGTACATCATTGTCACCCATGCTTTTTAGGCTGCCCTCGACCGAAATCACCGCATGAGTTTGGGCATCGACACTTAAGTGCAGCTTGAGCTAGGCAAGTCACTCCTCTTTGCCGTGCTTACGGATTTTCCATTCGTCCTTAGCGAAAGACATTCAGCCCAATGATATCAATAACAACGTGGGCAACCGAGCCATGATCTCGCCGCAGATACAGAGACAACTTGGTAACTCATCTACTTCAAGCGCCCTTAAAATGGGGTGATTACCCAGCAGTTAACTGATTCTTTACCGGTAACTGCTAAGTCTATATCCATTAGTATTTACCGTTATAAAATGATCTTTACATCAGTGGACTTAATATCATTAATTGATGCTAATGCTTTCTTAGCCTCATCCAAGGTGAAGAACTGTTCTGTTGACTGGACTTTCGGCATTGGTTGAAATTCCAATGACTTAATATTGAAAGGTAAGTCTTCCTCGCTTAAATAACGTATGGGGAAACGATCTCCACCCCACATGTCATCTACTTTAATTTCAGCATACTCTGAAAACATAAATCGATAGCGCTTTTTCTTATCAGGATCTTTAGTCACTAGCACCACTTCTGATAATTTCCCAATTAAAAAAGCTTGTCCATGCTTATGGGTAACTTCTCCCCAGTCGTTACCTCTACGCTTATCGTTAGTATTCTGGCAGCAAACTACATATTCTACAGAGTCATTCACACGAGCGGGATTGGCAGTCCAGTCGCCAGATCCTCCTTCACGTAAAATGCGATGAATCCCTCTTGCGGTAAAGGTCAATGCAATATTTTTCATACAAAAACTATCTCACAACTATTAATAGAAATACTATAGTTAAATAATATTATCT
>NZ_JAFNJD010000086.1:0-4648 GCF_017368415.1 Shewanella sp. 4t3-1-2LB | reverse complement strand
ATTTTTAAGATAAAGGGAGGTGAAAACTGTAATGAGATTAATGAACTGCCGTACAGGCAGCTGAAGATAAAAACAATCGATTCGATGTTTAAATTAATGCATCTACTGCCGCAGAGGCAGATAAAAAACAATTTATTTATTTCGCCAGTTCTAACTGGCGATTTTTCTTTCTGTATTCAACAAGTAATTGGACATTTCTGAGTTAGATTTTCAGCTCTAATTGGTGGGTTTCGGATTAACATTTCTATGGAGTAACGCCCGGCCCAACTGCTGGAGGTCAGATTCCAGTTGCTTGTTAGTGGTATGCTTTGAAAAGCTATTGCTGAAAGGAAGTCCAATGCACATAGGAAGCGGGAGAAATACCCCCAAACCTAGCAGAAAAAGAGTGGCCCGAAAGTAGAATGAATTGACGCCTTTTAAAGCGGATTCTTTGATTTTATTCAAGTTGCTTGCAAGCAAGCTATTTCTAATTTCTTTCATAGGTAGCACCTCGCTATTTTCCGTGGAGGCTCGAACTCCAAAGTGATTCTTAAAGTTAACTGATAAATCGTATGCCGCGACAGAAACTGCCACAACGTTAGTTAAAATATCGAACCACTCTCCCGCGCTACCTATGTGCACTGGATTGCGTACTATAACAATTAAAGGGAGAAAACTTCAATTAGAAGCATGACCACTAACCTTTGTATAGTGTGCATGCGTATTTTACAAACTGATCTGTTGCGCGAGAAATTCGGCCAATTTTCACGATAATTGAATTTCAATCCGTTCCATTCATAGCTAGTAAACGACGTCAGTTATGGAACGATTTTCGCCAAATAGATATCTTTTTAACTTCCGCCAACCAAATTATTTTTTGCAAAAACAACAATAGATTTAGCTCCTCGTGAAAGGGCTACGTACAAGTTCTGAGCGTTCATCTCACCAGCATCGAGAATTATCGAATGGTCACACTCCAATCCCTTTAACAATAACGTTGACCCTATTGCTCGTTTAGATATTCGCCTGTCGCCTATGTGCCGACGTTGCTCTCTAACTCTAGTTGCAGCTTCCCGAAAAGTAAGAGTCGAGGAACTCAATGTGAGTTCAATCGACTCTTTTAAAGCATGGAATGCTGCGCGACGGTAGTGTAGTGGCATAGTGAATTTGGCCACCTAATTAGAGCTGCTATGATGGCAGCATAACAAAGTTAGGTGACAAAATGACAAAGAAGAAAGGCCCGAATTTCAGCCCTGAATTCAGACTGGAAACAGCACAACTGGTAGTTGACCAAGGTTATGCGAATAGAGAAGCCGCTGAAGCGATGGGCGTTGGTTATTCAACGCTGGGTAAATGGGTTAAACAATTGCGAGAAGAGCGTGCGGGGAAAACACCTCAGACCTCACCTATGACGCCTGAGCAACGCGAAATTCGTGAACTGAAAAAGCAAATTGAACGCCTTGAATTAGAAAAGGATATTTTAAAAAAGGCTTCTGCTCTGTTGATGTCGGACTCCATGAAACACTCTCGTTAATCGAGAAGCTGAGTCAGAGCAATAAGCACCGTTATTCGGTTAATCATCTGTGTGCGGTACTGGATGTCCACCGTAGCACGTTTAAATACTGGCAGCAGCGCGATAAGCGACCATCGCCGGAAGCTGTCCGGCTGCGTAGCTTAGTACGTGAAGCGTATCGACGGAGTGGCGGTTCTGCCGGGGCCAGAACCCTCTCAGACATTATCACGAACGATGAGTCTCACGACATTACGCTGAGCCGATACCGTGCAGGAAAATTGATGAAAGCGATGAGTTTATTCAGCTCTCAGTTGCCAAAACATACTTACAGGAAAGCAACGCAGGAGCACGTTGCTATTCCAAACTTACTCGACAGACAGTTCGCCGTTACAGCGCCGGAGCAGGTCTGGTGTGGTGATGTCAGTTTCATCTGGACGGGCAACCGCTGGGCTTATCTGGCTGTGGTACTCGATCTGTTTGCCCGCAAGCCAATAGGCTGGGCAATGAGTTATTCACCGGACAGCAATCTGACCAGTCAGGCTCTGACAATGGCGTTCGAGTATCGCGGGCAGCCAAAGAATGTGATGTTCCATAGCGACCAGGGATGTCACTATACAAGCCGCAAATTCCGTCAGTTAATCTGGCTCTACCGCTTAACGCAAAGCATGAGTCGCAGAGGAAATTGTTGGGACAATAGCCCAATGGAACGCTTCTTCAGAAGCCTTAAAACCGAATGGGTTCCAACGACAGGTTACGTGAGCTTTACGGAAGCAAAGCAGAAGATTGGTGAATATATTCATGGCTATTACAGTCGACTGAGACCGCATTCGTACAATGGTGGTTTAACGCCAAATGAATCGGAGAAACGTTACTGGAATAGCTACAACGATGTGGCCAAAAAGACTTGACCACTACATAGAGCTTTGTGCCTGGTTTTTCTTCAATCTGAACCAATGCATCCAATATCCTCATTCTGGAGTTATCCTGAACTAAATTGACTAGAGATTGCTCTACTGGTGACGCTGGTGTGCGATTTCTGCCAGCTAAAATAGTCTGAACTCGCCGTAATGTCGTATTGGATTCAACATTTGTCATCAGTGTAGAAGCCCCTGTCAGAATACATTCCACTAATTCCAATCCGCATAGAGAATCTAGACGGGACGCAAAACTTGTTATATCGGGAAGATCAACAGGTTCAACTACATCCAATCCATTGACACTTTGTGCATAGCCGTGTCTTAAAGATGCTTTTTTTGAATCCCCAATAACCAAAACAGTCTCGTTTGAATGCAACCCCATCAGTTTGAAGTGAGCGCTTTGACGTATTTGGAGATCCAAGGCTACTGTTCCAGTCAGCTGTTGGTAGCTAACAAACCTCGGACAGGTCGTAAGATCTACTGCTTGTCTGTTCAGTAAGTAATCCCGGCATTGCAGTATCCATTCACCGAGAGCCGCTGTTCCCGCATTTATCCAGCGCCATGGAGTATTTAAATTGCTGACTATGGGGAAATAAGACTCAACGTCTCCATGCCAGTTAGGCATAGGCCCAGAAAAATTAAAGATACATTGCATTGGATCACCAAACACGACTGTTGGTAATGCGTCAGATAGCCCTTGAACTAGCATGTGTTGATTTAAATCACAGTCCTGGTATTCGTCGACCAGAAGCCTAGAGTACGACGCTTGAATCAAGTCATTAACCAAGCCAGATTTAAGCAAAGTGAATACGACTCTCCTTAATTCTGGATAAAAAATTTTTCCTTGTTCTGGAACCGAAGTGATTGGACATAAAGTAGGAAAAAATTTCGTTAATCTTAACGCCCAACCGTCAAGTGTTGTGACAACATAATTCTGCGGGGGGATAGACAATCGTCTCAGGCGTTGCTTGAGTGCAGCAACCCCTGCAGTCGTGTGTGTGAGTACTAGATATGGTTTAGATTGAGCAACGGCCAGTGTTTCAGCGATCAGATGGGTTTTCCCGCATCCATCTGGCGCAATTATCAAACCTCGAGTGGAGGTTAAGACAGCCTCAACGCTCACCTCTGATCTCCATTCAGCCTCACCCAGTTATATAAGTTATTTACTGCTTTAGTGAAGGGTTCAAGAAAAGTTGTGTAGTTGGGAAAAACCACATCAATAGCTAGCATCTCTGCATTAGATATATGTTTAAACCATTTATATTTTGATGCTGCAGAAGCTAACGCCTGACGCATGGAATCGTTTGGCGCAGTTGTGGATAATTGGAGTGTATTATTGTTCTGAGAGCAATTACGTATGTGTTGATCAACTTCCTGTTCACCATTTAAAGCTACTGAAAGATGAATAAGACTGGGAATAAGATGAACAGAACACCAATAAAAAATTGCCCCCTCAGTTGATAAACCATGTTCCCATTCGATGACATTAACCCCTCGTTGTCGACAGGCCGTTGTTCGTTGAAGATGTGAGGCTTCAGTAATATCAGAGTCTTTCAAAAGAGCAGTTGGGTAGCCTAAATTTTTAAATATTTCGGCTCGCTTAAACATAGTATCACCGCCATTACCATCCGTAACGGATATACCTCTACTTAATAGTCCTGGGTCTTCATTTCGTTGCAAATGAAGATCAAAACCACGCAATAAGCCAACCTCGGTAGCTCCTTCTCCCACTATCACCGCCTTACTGAAAAACGCTTCGGCACATGCCCTTAGTGTCGCTTGCTCGTCGTTCCCTCCATTTAAGCTATAAATTGCGTGAGACGGAGGCTGTGGAACTGGAGGCTGAACAACTGGTATTTGTGTAGCTGTTGCTGGTTCTATAAGTGGTGCTGAAGGAAATTTTCTTAATACATGAAGCTGTTGTGCTTGGAGTTCGCGAAGCACATAAGGCGAATGGGTTGTTATAAATACTTGTCTGACTGGATGCTGTTCCTTGGAACCCAGTTCGTGTAAAAGCCGACTTATCCTGTACGGTTCAAGACCATATTCTGCTTCATCAACCAAAATAATTTGTGAATTGCTCGTAGCCTTATGTAACCCACTAATAAGTAATCTAAATAGCTGATCCGAATACTGCTACATTTTCGCGATGCCGTGTCCGTTGCCGGGGAAAGGCGAAACGGTTTCCATAAAATGCCATACCTTGCCAAGAAGTTCCCGCATGTTTCGGCAACTGTGA
>NZ_JAFNJD010000085.1:0-4710 GCF_017368415.1 Shewanella sp. 4t3-1-2LB | reverse complement strand
TGTTACAATTATCTAAAATACGACAGTATGTAATCGTGTTAGCTTAAAGCTTTAGGGTCATTTTAAGCAGGAAGGAACTATGCTGCGCATCCAATCTTTAAGCAAAACCTACAGCAACGGTGTTAAAGCCCTAGACAATGTCACACTGGACATTCCCAAAGGGATGTTTGGCCTGCTGGGCCCCAATGGCGCGGGGAAATCCTCCTTGATGCGCACTATTGCAGCGCTACAGCCCGCCGACAGTGGTAGTGTCTTTTTCGATGATATTGATGTCCTGCATGAGCCGCAGCGGCTGCGACAAACACTCGGATATCTGCCACAAGACTTTAATGTTTATCCGCGTATCAGCGCCTGGGATTTACTGGAACATCTGGCACTGCTTAAAGGTATCAATCATAAAGCCGAGCGCCGGGAAGTGGTTGCAGGCTTGCTGGCGCATACCAATCTGTATCAACATCGAAATAAAGCCGTGAGTGGTTTTTCCGGTGGTATGCGGCAGCGTTTCGGAATTGCTCAAGCCTTGCTCGGCGATCCTAAACTGCTGATTGTGGATGAGCCCACCGCGGGGCTGGATCCAGAAGAGAGGAACCGCTTTCATAATCTGTTGGTGAGCCTTGGTGAAGATAAAGTGGTGATCCTGTCGACCCATATTGTCGATGATGTCTCGGAGCTATGTGCCAACATGGCGGTGTTGGCTGGGGGGCAGATCCTGCTGCAAGGGGAGCCTCATCAATTGCTGGAATCGTTGCAGAACCGTATATGGACCAGAACTGTGACCCAGGCCGAAGCAGCTGAGCTGGAACAACATCTGCAAGTTATCTCTAAACGGTTACACGGTGGCCGCACCGTACTCAATGTACTGGCCGAGCAAGCGCCTGCAGGTTTTGCGGCGGCTACTCCCGGGTTGGAAGATCTGTATTTCTCAACACTGCATCGTCATCGCAGTGCTGATAAAGCCGCCTGAGGAGGTACATATGTTGCTCGCTCTGTTACGCTTTGAGTGGCGCTATTACCTGCGTCAGCCTTCTTTCTATGTGGTAGCTCTGCTACTGTTTTTTGTCAGCTTCTTTGCGGTTGTTTCAGAAAATGTTCGTATTGGCGGCGGTGGCGAGGTACTGAAAAACAGCCCGTTTGCCATATCCCAGACACTGCTGATCATGGGCATTATTGGGATGTTCGCGGTAGTGAATTTCGTCGGCTCTACCGCCGTGCGCAATCAACAGTATCAGATGGAGGAGATCCTCTACAGTAAACCGCTACGGCCGTTGGCATATCATCTTGGACGCTTTATCGGCAGTTATCTGGTGGTATTGGCCGTCTTCGCCTTTGTGCCATTGGCTATGTGGCTCGGCAGTTATATGCCGTGGGTTGATGTCAGCCGTTTTGGCCCAAACCATTTGCAGTACTATCTGGTGCCGTTTTTGACCTTATCCATGCCGACGCTGTTGCTGCTATCGGCACTGTTTTATGCCATGGCTAGCCGTTTTCGCTCGTTGATGGGGCTGTATCTGACGGCGGTTATCTTGTTTGTGCTGTACAACCTCAGCGGTGAAATGGCCAGCCAACCACAGTATCGCAACATCGCGGCGATTCTTGATCCCTTCGGCTTGCGCGCTTTTTCTGATGTCGCCCGATATTGGACCATGAGTGAAAAAAACACGCTAGTAGCCGGATTACATGGTGTATTGCTGTTAAACCGAGTGCTATGGCTGGTGGTGGCGCTGGCGTTGTTGTTGCTAAGCGGAATTTGGCGCTATCCGCAGTTGGCGCAGAAAAAAGAGCGCAAATCCAAAAAGATGGATACCGTCCCCACACTACAACCTTTGGCGCAATTGCTGCGGCCTACCGCACCTTCGGCGCTATTACAGTTCAATACTCGCGTTAAATTTGAGATCCGTCAGGTATTGCTCAGTGCTTCTTTCATGGTGCTAGGCGCGATTACGATATTTACGCTCGGTAGCCAACTGCTGGGTGACTATGGCTGGTACGGCACCTCGGACTGGCCAGTCACCCAGATTATGGTGGATAACATTACCGGCGCAACCAGTATGCTAATGGTGTTGGTGCTCATTTATTACAGTGCTGAAATTGTCTGGCGTGAGCGCAGCTCTGGTATGGGCGATATTATCGACGCGCTGCCGGTGCCTAACTTGGTATTTTGGGGCTCTAAACTGTTGTCCACTTTGCTGGTAATGGTGTTGCTGTACGTGTTGGCAACCGCCACCACCATCGTATTCCAGCTACTTAAAGGACAGTACACGCTGGAATTGGCGCAATATGCTATCCGTCTTGGCTATTTCAACCTGCTGCCGCTGTTTTTGTCGGTAATCTTAGCGTTTTTCCTGCAAGTGGTGAGCCCTAATAAATACGCGGGAATGGGGCTGTTTATTGCTTATTTTATGACAACCCTGGTGATGGCAAATTGGGGGCTAGGACATTCACTGTATAACTTCGCGCTGTCACCTTTTATGCGCTATTCCGACATGAATGGTTATGGCTGGAGCCTTAAAACTCACACCCTGTACATGATTTACTGGGGCGCATTTAGCCTGATCCTGTTTGTGGTGGGATATGGGTTATATCATCGTGGCCCGCAGCAAAGTCTGCGTTATCGATTGGTCATGTTGGGCCGACAACTGGGAACCACGGGTAAACTGACTATCGCTACGGCGGCGGTGCTGTTTGTGTTAACGGGCAGCTATCTTTTTTATCAGACCAAAGTCGTCAACGATTACATTACCTCGGAAACGCAGATGGATCTGCAGGCCGACTATGAAAAACACTATAAACAATATGAATCAATGCCAATGCTAACAACTACGGCAGTGAATGCGGCAATTGATATTTTCCCTGAGCAACGGATGATCAAAGCCGATGTGTCGGTACACTGGCAGAATCGTTCTGGTGCGGAAATCTCCCGTATTCTGATAAATCTGCCCTCACACACTAAAGCGACCGATCTGCAAATTGATATTCCAGGTGCCACACTGGGCCAGTTTGATGATAAATACCGGGTCGCCTGGTTAACATTTGCTAAGCCGGTGGGTCCCGCCAGTACTATCGATGGTCATATTCGACTGCTGCGTAAAACGGTGGGGATTGAAGAAAGCGACTTCGATTACGAAGTGGTGCATAACGGTACCTTTATCAATAACTGGAGTCTGCTGCCACGTTTTGGTTACAACGCCGGTTATGAGCTAGATGACCGTCATGAGCGTGAAAAACGCGGGCTACAAGATAGACCGCGAGCACATAAACTGGAAGACAGCCGTTTTTATACCCAGAACTTCTTTGGTGTTGATGGCGGTTTTATCGATTTTCAGGCAACGGTCTCTACCTCCGCCGACCAGGTTGCAATAGTGCCAGGATATCTGCAAAAAGAGTGGCAAGAAGACGGTCGCCGTTACTTCCATTATCAGATGGATAATCCAATGGTGAATTTCTACTCGATTCTGTCAGGGCACTATGCACTGAAAAAACAGGATTACAAAGGGATTGCCATTGAAGTCTATTATCATCCGGCTCATGGGTGGAATGTAGATCGAATGATGGAAGCCGTGCGTGATGCTATCGATTATTACAGCCAGGCATTTGGCCCGTATCAGCATCGGCAACTGCGGATTATTGAGTTTCCGGGGTACCGCTCTTTTGCTCAGAGTTTTGCCAACACCGTGCCTTATTCCGAAAAAATTGGGTTTGTTACCGATTTGCGCGATAAGGAAAAAATTGACCCAGTGTATTATGTGACCGCCCACGAAGTGGCCCATCAATGGTGGGGACATCAACTAGGGGCTGCCGATGTACAGGGCAGTGCGGTATTGTCCGAAAGTCTGTCGCAGTACTCGGCACTGATGGTGCTGCAGCATAAATATGGCGCAGAGATCCTGCGTAAATTCCTCAAATATGAGCTGGATCGATACCTGCGTGGTCGTTCTGCCGAGCAGAAAGAGGAATTGCCGCTGTTGCGCACAGAAGGGCAGGATTACATCCATTACCAGAAAGGCTCGGTGATTATGATGGCGCTGGAAGATCACCTAGGTGAGCAGCATCTTAATGACAATCTGAAGGCATTTTTGGAGCGCTATCGCTATCGTAATGATCCTTATCCGACCACGCTGGATCTGCTGACATATCTGAAACGTGATACCACAGCAGAGCAGTCACAGTTCATCGATGAATCTTTCCGCGATATCACCTTGTATGATCTGCGCTTAACCAAGGCCACTGTTGCGCCGTTGGATAATGGTAAGTTTAAGGTGATTATGGATATTTTTGCTCAACGTAAAGTGGCTGACGGGCAGGGTAAAGAGACCGAAAATCCGCTGAATGAAGCGATTGATATTGGTGCCTTCAGTGCTAATCCAGACAAACTGCAAACTCCGCAACAGGTGTTGCTGTTACAGAAATATCCACTGCACAGTGGTGAAAATCATCTGGAGGTTGTGCTCGATAGCAAGCCAGCGTATGTGGGCGTTGATCCCTATGTGAAGCTGGTGGATCGCGATGCGGCAGATAATATTTACAAGCTCTAACTGCTGAGTGTGGTTACACGTTAAATCCCGGTAACTCAACGGTTACTGGGATTTTTATTGTCAGCCCAAAACCACCTACTTCAGTAGGTGGTTATCATTCATGAAAGGGCTTTGCCCGTATATCTACTCATGCTAAATGCTTCCTCGATTTTTAGCGAAGTCAAAGAGGCAAATAACA
>NZ_JAFNJD010000084.1:0-4953 GCF_017368415.1 Shewanella sp. 4t3-1-2LB | reverse complement strand
ATACTATTGTAGCGAAGAAGTAGGACTGTTTGCTGTTTTTTTAGGCAAAAAAATAATAACTAATTAGTCAATTTGTGTGAGTAACTATGCAAAATGACGTGGATTGTGAGAACATAACGTATATCAGTGAAGTTTGATGTGGGGCAATACGCTGTGTAATGGTGGTTGTTAAGCTAGCGGTTTTTTAGTGTAGCGCAGTAGCTTATGGGACTGGATGACTTTGTCTCAACATTTGCAATGTATTGTCAGCAGCGATTTGGTGAAGGTGTGCAGAAGCTGACACTGGATGCGAATTTTACCTGTCCAAACCGTGATGGCACATTGGGTCGTGGCGGTTGTACCTTTTGTAATGTGGCATCGTTTACTTATGTACTTGGTAGTGAGCAATCGATAGCAACACAGTTGTCTGAGGGAAAGCAGCGACTACGGGCAAAAGCTTCGAAATTTTTAGCCTACTTCCAGGCATATACCAGCACTTATGAGGAATATGCTGTACTGCAGCAGCGTTATGATGAAGCGCTAGCGAGTACCGATCTGGTCGGCTTATGTGTTGGAAGTCGACCAGATTGTTTACCCGACAAGGTGCTCGATCTATTGCTGGCGTATCAGCATCAGGGACACGAAGTATGGCTAGAACTGGGATTGCAAAGTGCTCACGATGATACGTTGAAGCGGATTAACCGTGGTCACGATTTTGCTACCTATGTAGATGCGGTGGAGCGTGCTCGCAAACGAGGGTTGAAAGTTTGTACCCATCTGATCCTCGGTTTACCTGGAGAGGATAATATCATGCACTTGCAGACCTTACAGCGCGTACTGGCCGTGGGTGTTGACGGCCTAAAACTGCATCCGTTACATATTGTAGAGGGTAGTACCATGGCAAAGGCTTGGCGCTGTGGGCGGTTATTGCCACCAACTATGGAACAGTACGCCGCTAGTGCCGGTGAATTAATTCGTCATACGCCTAGAGACATCATATTCCATCGTGTTACCGCTTATGCTAAGCCTCCTGTGTTGCTGGCACCACAGTGGTGCAGTAGTCGCTGGAAAGGGTTAAATGCGGTTGTGCAGGAACTGGCGCGTGCTGGTGGTCAAGGGTCTGCATTATCTCGCTGATTTTAAAATTCTTTATAAAGTTTGTCGGCATATTGTTAACAGTTGGCTATCCGATGGGAATCGATGGCTTTTAAGTTGCGCTCAACTTTTTACTGGGTATGATGTGGTAAATTTAGACGTCAAGGAGCGCCTGTATGGCTACCTCGGATTTGGAAACGATACTGGACCTTAACACTTTGGAACAATACTGTAGCGCCATTGGTGCTGGGACTCTGCTCAAGAGCGTGGTGTTGTTTGAACAGTTGTTACCTGAGTATCTGAGCAATCTGCAACAGGCTGCTGGAGCAAATAATAAAGAGCAACTTTGCTCTGAAGCGCATAAATTTAAAGGCGCCGCTGGATCAGTGGGTCTGAAGCGCGTCCATTATTACGCTCAGTTATTACAACATGGCGAAGATCCTGAATGGGATAATCAACATCAGGCGTGGTTACAGCAAATTTTGACCGAGGTTACGGCAGATTTGCAGCAGTTGAAGTCATTTCTGGAAGCCAAAGCCTGACATCTGTGGCATCAGTCCCTCGGCGTCATATATAGCGATTCATTACGCTGCGGTACGGTGGCGCCTATCTCGTAAGCTTTTGTCGCGAAGATGGCTACTGCCCAGCGGCACTTTTGTGGTAATTTGGTCACATCTCCCCAGAGATCACTCACCAGTCGGAAATGGATTCGATGAAACCTTTGCCCAGTTTGAAAAACCTTTATTACTTGGTCAATCTGCATCAGGAGCAGAATTTCAATCGCGCTGCCGGTATTTGTCACGTTAGCCAATCGACGCTGTCCAGCGGCATCCAGAATCTGGAAGAACAACTTGGTTATCAACTGATTGAGCGCGATCATAAGTCGTTTATGTTTACCGCCATCGGCGAAGAAGTCGTGCAACGGGCACTGAAAATTCTCACCGATGTGGATGACCTAGTGGAATTAGTGAAAAATCAGGGCGAACCCATGACCGGGGAAATCCGTTTAGGGTGTATCCCAACCATTGCCCCATTCTTGTTGAGTCGTTTGGTCAAACAGTGCCACGAAAATTACCCTCAGCTCAGTTTGTTATTGAAAGAAGATACTACCGAACGGTTATTAGCCGCATTGGGTAAGGGCGAGTTAGATCTGTTGTTGCTAGCATTGCCCGCTGACGTGACAGGCTATCACAGCATGAAAGTGGGAATAGACCCCTTTAAAATGGTGATCCACAAAGATCTTGCTGACTCAGTGCATGAACCAGTGGATTATCAGGCATTGCCCGATGAAAGTATTTTCTTGCTGCAAACTGAGCATTGTATTACCGGTCACGCTATCAGCGCCTGTCAGTTGGGCGATAGTCGTAAGGTCAATCCTTTCGCTGCTACCAGTTTGCACACACTGGTACAGATGGTAAACAGCAAATTGGGGACAACTTTTTTACCACAGATGGCAATTGACGCCGGCATTCTTAACGATACGGACTTGACGGTGCTGGCACCTCCTGGAGAGGCTCCCTACCGCGAAATCGGTCTGGTGTGGCGGCAGACAACGAGTCGTATTCGCACTTTCAGGGCGTTAGGACTGGAAGTGCAGAAGCTATTACAGCAGAAACTCTAATACGTAGGGGTTAGCCTTGCTTGGGTTTGACACCGTACACTTCAATTGAGTGTTGTTTGCCTTTGAGTTTTACCGGACCGAGGTTGGTGAGTTGGTACTCGCTATGGTCATTTTCTAGACGGGCAACCAAGGCTCCAGACAGCAGCATCCGTTGTCCCAGCGGGTTACACTGATCCTGCAACCGCGCTAATGTGTTGATCACATCGCTAAAGAAGCTGATCTCTTGTTTCTGCACCCCAACCACGGCGGCAACTACCTGACCGCAATGGGCTGCCGCTTTGAATTTTGGCACAAAACCATACTGCTCTTCAAAGTAACGACGTTGCCAGTTGAGTTGTTGGCTAAATTCAAAATAGACGTTCATGCAGCGATCATTGATGATCCCTTGCGACAGTGGCCAATGGATCAACACTGCATCACCCATATAACGATAAATTTCAGCATCATTATTGGTGATGGTTTCTGACAACAAGCTGAAACAGTCTTGAATTAATCGGCTGAACCGATAATCCCCCAGTGATTCAGCGTGGGTGGTGGACGCCACCATGTCTATGTATAGGAACAGCCGCTGTTCATAGCGGGGACGATGATATTTCCCCATGCCAATGTTTAGCAGAATTCGTGGCCCCACCAGTAACGCCATCTGCTCAATGAACGCCAGCCCGACCCGGACCACCACCAGATAAATCATCAACGCTTGGAATGACGGGCTGTAGAGAATATGTATCGTCAGCATCTGTCGCAAGGTGGCAATATGGTTTTCAATCGCCCACATATTTAGATACTGAGTCATGTATGCCAGCGTGGTGGCGCCTAACAGCAGGAATAAGCCCTTAAAGATAACCGAGAAGATATAAGGCAGCCGGTTAATAGCGCTGAAATCTGCAATCAGGTTCGACATCCAGTGCAGACTGCCGAAAATAATCCCCATGTACACCGCGAGCGTGGCCAAATCCCCTGAGCCAACAGCCCATTGGGGCAACTCAGTCGATTGGGAATAACGGAAAAATACGAAGGCTGACATTGCTCCGGTCCAGGCCAGAATGGCGAACAGAAGTTTCTTTGCCTGTACACGTGCTCTCACGGAATGGGACAGATCCTACAATTTCATTGGCTTATATAAGAGGCGGTAGTTTATCGATATCAACAGGGCGATTCCAGTGATAAATGTGATCTATATCAAACCAATCTCATATCTTTTGTGTGACTAGCCAAAATATTGTCGCAGTATTTGGCGAGTAAAGGCGGTTTTCAGATAGAACCCTCGAGGATTCGTCAGTTGCAGGCTACCATCTGCGGCTATGCTCTCGGTGAGGGTGCGACTGTTGGCGGCCTTCGGACGCAATTGCAGCACTTCACCATGACGCGCTGTAATGCTTGAAACCTTACCAAGACTGATCAGTTCCATGATCTCTTCCCAGTCTTGTTGTAATAGGCGTTGCTGCTCCGCGTCTGGGCGCCAAAGAATCGGCATGCCGATGCGCCTATCTGCGGGCGTGAGCGTTCTGTCGCCCTGAACGGGTATCCACAGTACCTGCTGTAATTTGTGATATACCAAGCTTTGCTGCCAACGCAGGCCGGTAATATTGACTAATGGCGCGACACAGACGTAAGTGGTTTCTAATGGCTGTCCCTGAACATCCACTGGAATGCTCTTTAACTCCACGCCCAAATGCAAAAAATCCTGTTGCGGTTTAGAGCCTGCATTTGCCCCCAACGCCATTTCTAATAATTGTCCAGGCCAGCCTTTATCACGGCGCAGGTTTTGGGGGGCGGTTTGTCCAAGCGACAACGCCAACTGCCCAAGCGTGAGTCCTGCCAGTGACTCCGCGCGTTGCAGCAATTGTTCAACGGATTCTGGCGGGGGAATAATGGTATTCATGAGGTGATTTTACCTGAATTCGCATCAGCAACAATGACGTTCAAAATCTGTTCAGTACGATAAATACATTGCTAAGTTATGCATCATACTAACTTATCATATTAATTTATAAATATTTTTATTTCTTGAGAAAACCTATGACGATGTTTTTCCCCATTTACTCGCCGGATTTTCCATAGTTGCCAACATCTTTATCCACAGCTTTATGGGATAAATCAGAGTGACAGCTAACTTACGACACTTTCAATCTAAATTACAATTTAAATAGTGATATTTTAATCTCTTTATTTTATTGATATGGCGGGGTTGTCGCAAATGACATTTGTGAATAAGCTTGAATTTATCCATGGCGAAATTTTCAACACTAGTATTGCTG
>NZ_JAFNJD010000083.1:0-4973 GCF_017368415.1 Shewanella sp. 4t3-1-2LB | reverse complement strand
AAGAACAAACTGGCCGGACGATACCGAAACAGGTGGCCGGATGAGGCCGAAATCAGTGGCCGGATGATACCGAAATGGGTGGCCGACTCATGCCGAAATCGCTGGCCGGATCATCCCGAAATACGCAAATGGGGGCTCTGCGCTTCTGTATCGAACGAGGAGGCCCTTTTCTTGATAACAATGAAGCTTTAGCCGCGCCAGCGATGACTTCGCTTCCTGAGCTGCAACAAGCGGCTAATGGTGTGGAGGATAAACCTGATTTTGATAATCCTGATTACCTTAAATGGCTGAACATGCTTATTTCACCAGGTTCATCGCTCGGTGGTGCCCGTCCAAAAGCATCTGTGAGAGATACCGATAACACGCTTTGGTTAGCCAAGTTCCCAAGCCGCCACGATTCATATGACATCGGACTGTGGGAGTTTGTTGTTTACCAAATGGCGCTAGATGCAGGGATCCAAATGGCTGAGTCTAAGGTGCAAGCTATTGGTTCAGAAGACCATATCTTTCTGACTAAACGGTTTGACCGTACCGATAATGGACGCCGACTACATTTCACTTCGGCAATGACTCAGTTGGAGTACTTTGACGGAAATGACGATGGGGCGAGCTATCTTGAACTAGCAGAGTTCCTTATCCAGCACGGTTCGCATACTCAGGAAGATCTCGAACAGCTATGGACTCGAATGTTATTCAACATCATGGTGTCCAACAGCGATGATCACTTACGCAATCACGGGTTCATTTTTGATATGATAGGCTGGCGCTTATCTCCTGCATACGATATCAACCCTACGCCGAACGCTATGGGCTTACACCTTAACATCAACGACGTCAGCAATGCCCTTGATGTTGAACTTGCATTTGAAGTGGCAGAATACTTCCAACTAAACAAGAAGCAAGCTGATGCTATTTATCAGCGCGTAGCTAATGCTGTTTCGCGTTGGGGAGAACTGGCGAAGCAGGCTGGTATTAGCAAAGGCGAACGTGACTTACTGAGAGATTGTTTTACTCCACGCATTTAACGTCTAAGGAACCTGCGATTAAGTCAGTACGCTGCGGTTTAAATTCACCGAAGTTTCTTCCTCTACTTTTTCCGCACCGATTTCCCGTCTTGGGCAAAAAAACAGCAGTTTTATCCCACTTTTAGCCAGTTTTCTGGCTTCTACCCGATTTTAGGTAGTCTTCGGCTCATAGCGTAACATCTGGTCCACATCTGACGATGTTGGCCAACGCAAATAACATCGCCAGATGATTATCGTTTTTCACCAAGCCTTTATAGCGAGCTTTCACAAAGCCAAATTGGCACTTAATGATGCGGAATGGATGTTCTACCTTAGCTCTAATGCTAGCCTTCAAGTACTCAGTTCTGATGAGCACTTTATTGAGACGTGGATGTTGCTTGAGGGTTCTGACTTTGCCCGGACGTTCTGCTATCAGCCAATCGACCTTCTTATCTGCAAGTACCTTGCGCTTTTCTGCGCCTTGATAACCGGCATCGGCTGACACAAATTGTTCTTCACCGTGTAGCAAGTTTTCCAGCTGATTTAAATCGTGCTCGTTCGCTGACGTGGTCACCAAGCTGTGGGTTAAGCCACTTTTGGCGTCGACGCCGATATGTGCCTTCATCCCAAAGTGCCATTGGTTGCCTTTCTTGGTTTGGTGCATATCGCCGTCACGTTGGTTTTGCTTATTTTTAGTTGAGCTCGGCGCTTCGATAATCGTTGCATCAACTAACGTGCCTTGCGTCATCATGACACCGCATTCACTGAGCCATTGGTTTATGGTGCTGAGTATCTTACGGGCCAGCTTATGCTGCTCCAACAGATGGCGAAAATTCATGATGGTCGTGCGGTCAGGCATGGCGCTATCTAAGGATAGATGTGCAAACAAGCGCATTGATGCAATTTCATAGAGCGCATCTTCCATGGCACCATCACTTAGGTTGTACCAGTGCTGCATGCAGTGGATACGCACCATGGTTTCCAATGGATAAGGACGGCGGCCATTGCCAGCTTTAGGGTAAACAGGTTCAATAACAGCAAGGAGTTTTGCCCAAGGAAGAATCGCATCCATCCGAGACAGGAAGATTTCCTTACGGGTCTGACGGCGTTTACTGGAGAATTCGCTATCGGCAAATGTGAGTTGATGTTCCATGAGCTGACCTGTTCCTTGGCAAACTGGATGAGTACATGATCTCATATCAGGGACTTATTCGCACCTGTATGGACTCCCCCTATTTTGCAAGAGAATAAAATTGGCATGAAGGTTTAACTGCTAGCTTGTATTCGGTCTCTGTTTAAGTCATTTCTCGACTTGGACCCTGATGGAGATCCGCGCGTCAGTTCCTCATTTCCCTAACGGTCTTTAGTGACCCGGTGCGAACTCAGGTTTTTCTGACGTCGGTTCAACCGTTATGCCATCATCAATTCTCTTAGCAAAATTCATTAAGCCTTTAAATACAAAACATTAACTATTAGTATCTCATCATAAATAAAAGTCTATGCGACTCGATATTCAGTATTGTTGATTAACATTGACCATACGATCCTGGCATGTTTCGCGGCAAGGGCAACCGCTGCTTTATTAAAGCCACGGCGAGCTTTAACATCCTTTATCCAGAGACTCTTGCGATCTTCTTTATTTTCGGCAAATCTTATGACAGCCCGAGCACCATGAACTAATAGAGTCCTCAGGTACACATCACCGCGCTTTGTAATCCTACCGAGACGGTTTTTCCCTCCAGAAGACCACTGGCGGGGGACTAATCCCAACCACGCGGCGAACTGTCGCCCATTTTGAAATTCTCGAATATCACCGACTGATGCAATCATAGCTGTAGCCGTTATGGGTCCAATGCCCTCAAGTTTCATAAGGCGCAGGGCTTTTTCATCTTGCTTAGCAATCGTATCAATCTTGCGATCAGACTCGAGTATTTGCTTGTCTAATTCACATAATCGCTGATATTGGCTAAACAGTAATTCTCTAAGTAATAATGGCAGCCCATTCTCAGCATCCTCAAGCAACCAAGGGAGCTGAGCTCGGACCTTATCACGCCCTTGAGGCATTGCCACTCCGAATTCTAAAAGTAATCCTCGAATTTGATTCACTTGTGCAGTACGTTCTCCAACGAGTAACGAACGAACACGATGTAACGCTAATACTGCTTGCTGTTGCTCATTTTTGACCGGAATAAATCGCATATTTGGCCTACCAGCAGCTTCACATATTGCCTGCGCATCATTCTGATCGTTTTTACTTCCTTTACGGTATGGCGCAACGAACTGTGGTGCCATCATTTTGATTTTATGCCCAAATTTTTCGAGTTCTCTTGCCCAATAATGAGCCCCGCCGCAGCTTTCCATTCCAACTTCACAAGGTTCTAGCTGGCAGAAAAAGGTCAATAATTCAGTACGTTTAATTGTTTTTTTTAAGACCGGCTTTTCTAGGGTATCGATCCCATAAATTTCGAAAACATTTTTGGCTAAATCTAAACCTATACGCATAATACTCATGTGGACTCCCTTCTTTCGATTAGGCTATACATATCTAATCTTGGCACATTGATGCCGATAGTGGGGGGAGTCCATCCCATTTCCCTAACAAACAAGACATCGAGGGCGATCATTCAAGAATGGATTGATTACCGCATAGCTAAAAAGTGGGGCGTATCTGGCCGCGCTGAGTTCCAAGGATTAATCCCTGAATCGCGTTTTTTGTATACGGTTCGTGGTGCTCCTTATGCACTACAGCCAAAGCCACGAAAACTAGACTCTGGCGAGGTACGGGAATATTGGGCTTGCGACTCACTTGAGCAGGTTATGCGTGAGATTTATAAGAAATGCGGATTACCTTTAGCATCCTCACATTCAGGCCGTAAATCGCTTTGCACGAATGCAGTATTAAACGGCGTCCCGATTGAAACTGTGGCGCGAATACTCGGACACTCCAGCCCCGAAACGACTATTGATTATGTCGTGATCCAGCCCACTAGAATCAAACAAATGTGCTCAATTGAGTGGATCTAAATTGCTATTTGTGAGCGAATACCACACAATTAAAACCGTATGATTAAGTGACACACCGAGGATATATGGCGGAACCCGCAGATAAAGAGGCTTTTTCGGCATACTGCCGCGCCCAAGTTGGGCTTGATGCAAAAGAGGTGGCAGATCTCGCCAAAGTACCGCGCCGCACGTTCTACGATTGGTGGGCAACTCGGCGCACTGCCGTTGAGTTAATCGTGGACGGTATCAAGCATCGCAATAGTAATAATGTGTGAATACCGCTCATTATTTATTGACATGTGAGCGAATACCGCACATAATAACCACAAGTTAAGGCGGTAAGGGATTGAAAATGAGTCCAGCGGTTTACAGAGAAAAAGGCTACAAGTTCTTTTTCTATTCCAACGAAGAACAGCGTATGCACGTTCACGTTGTAGGCGAGGACGGCGAAGCAAAGTTTTGGCTAGAGCCAGAAATCACGCTAGCCAAGAGTTATAACTTGTCAGTTAAAGAGCTGAACAAGCTCGAACAGAGCGTAAGGGATCATGAAAATGAAATCAGAGCAGCTTGGCAAAAACACTTCGGTTAAGGTCTTGGGGGTTAATCCCCTTGGCTTATGGCTATTGGCTGATAATGAGGAACACTTTTTAAGTTTTAAAGAGTTCCCTTGGTTTGAGAACGCGCCAGTAAAGGCCGTGTTCAATGTTGAAAAACAAGGCCGCAGCGGTTTTTGCTGGCCTGATCTCGATGTGGATTTGACGCTGGACGGCATTAAGCACCCCGACAAATACCCACTTAAAGCAAAGCATTAATCGGAAATTTGTATGCCTGAAACTATTTTTATCGGGTCGCGCGGAAAACCTCGCCGTTCAGGGCGAGGATGAATAGCGCAACGGCGAAGCCGTTTTGAGGGCTACGTCGGAGTTTGTTGCTGCTCAATATACTGCCGGATGATCTCAATTGGTG
>NZ_JAFNJD010000082.1:0-5056 GCF_017368415.1 Shewanella sp. 4t3-1-2LB | reverse complement strand
TGCAACTACTGAATAAAAAGGAAATTACTGATTCTCTTTCTTCGAATGAGTCAGATTCATTATTCATTGACCCCCTTATCTCTAGCAAGCAAATAGGGGCATTTACTATTGACCTCCGATTAGGTTATGACTTTCTAGTTTCAATAATGACAAGAAAATCATCTATTGAATTGTTCCCTAGTGAAAGTAATGAAACTCATCAACCAATTAGAACATTCTTTCAAGAAACTCGACGTGATTTGGGAGAGCGATTCATTGTTTACCCGAATCAAATTGTTCTTGCAACAACTTTAGAATATATAAGTTTACCCTCTAATTTTTTTGCTGATGTTCTTTCTAGAAGTAGCTATACTCGTTTAGGTCTAACATTTAACACAATGATTCAACCAAGTTATAGAGGATGTGTTTCATTAGAATTATTCAACCATGGCAACACTCCAATTGAATTAGTTGTCGGTTCAAGAATTTGCCAACTAAGAATTTTTAAAAATGAAGTAGGTGATAACTATCTTAATGAAGAAGAAGGCCGAAAGTATTTTGGAAATGTTCGTCCAATCGTTTCAGGAGCTGAGTTAGACGCCGAATTAGAAATTTTGGAGAAAATAAGAAGAGAGGAAAAGTAATATTTTGATTATAAAATTTGTTACTTTTTAAAACTAACATAACCATATTAACACTTCATCCTATTGTTTTTTATAAGAAATAACTCAAAAAGGAAGAATCAAGAGGCCCAGTACATAATTATAATCGCTTTGAGATATAAAAACATGCTCAGTAATAGACATATCTATTGGTTCATTAGGAAACCATATCCTTGCATTTGTGACTTGAGTTTTTCCATGTATACTTCCACAACTATCACTTTTCATTAAGGAATTATCTGGTACTGGTACTGCATTATTTTTGGTTCTTATATACACGCCAGACATATAAGCAGCTTTATTTGAGGAGGCCCACAATAAAAATCCATCTCTTGCTGCAACAACAACGACTCTTTTTGGAATGATGTCTTTCCACTTTAGAGCTGCTGCCATCAAGGATACGTTATACCTATTAGCACAATGAATCAGCAATTCAATGGACACATCGTTATTCTCAGTTTGTTTTCTAAAGTCATGCAATGGCATCAATAAACATGAAGCAAATTCGTCTGCTTCAGACTCAACTTTAGCCATCAGTCCAGAATCGTATGACTCATATTTGTCAGTAGTACACGAAAACTCATTTTGTAAGCTTCGATGCAAAATGTAATGCCCAAACTCATGAGCCAAAGTAAAGTTTATCCTACCATCAGAAACCAGTGCATTATTGTATATGATCTTCCACTTTGCTTTTTTTGAATGCTTTACTAGCGCTCCTTGAAAAGCATCACTTTCAAATGATCCCGATAGTATTTCTGAAATTGGTTCGTCCGGAAACTTGGACTCAGAAATCCCCACAGCTATATCTTTAACATTCACTGGGTACCGCTCAAGCCCAAGTACAGTATCTAGTACCCTTGAAATTTTGTTTGCTTCAGCTTGCGGCCTCAAAACTTTAACCACGTTACACTAATCCTCATCATCAGCCCATACATCAACCAACTGCCGAAACTTTGCCTTCTCTTTTTGGTTAAGCTTTTGATATTTACGAAAAAAAACTTGATCATCCATATCAACATCAGCCTCAAGGCTACTACTTAGAAGAAACTCAGTCGTTACATCTAACGCCATAGCTATCTGTGCAATTTTTTCCGTAGAAGGATTCGGCTTATCTCTATTTTCAAGCTCCCACAGATAACTTTTACTTATACCAGCCATATCGGCTAAACGCTCTAGGCTGATGCCCATCTCTTTTCTTCTAGAATTTATCTTTTGTCCCAGTGGAGAAGTCATTGTTTGTCACCTCATCTCAATTGCCATCATTATAGCGAACGAATTCATACTTGTTTAGTAGGATTTATCTGCGGCTAGCCTTACGTAAGTTTTTTATAACGAACTTAAAAATACCTATTGACCGAACACTGAGTTCGATCAATACTACCACTATCGTTCGGTATATCGAACATTAATTTTAGTCGAATACTCCTACTTGAGGATTAAAAATATGAATAGTTTGGATAGTTCCCTCCCTACGGTGCAAGTTATAGTGAATGGCAACAGCATCCATCTTAAGGATCAATCACCCACCGTAGAACAGATTTTGCATGCGGCTCAATGTCGACCATCTATTGAGTATGTGCTGATCGCTAAACCTGAGATAGGCCCTACATACGAATTAGGTTTAGAGGAGGTTGTTAATCTTGCTGATGCTTCAAAATTTTACGCACGAAAAGCAGATAGCATTAGTTATTTCATACTAAACGATGAACGTTATGCTTGGTTTGATAGCATTGATGAGGGCTTACTCAGGGAATTGGGTAACATAGAAGACTCACAATCACTTTGGTTTGAACAGCAAGATGAAGCAGATATTGAGGTGAATGGAGATAAGAGTTTTAGTCTATCATCTAAAGGGATCGAGAGGTTTTACAGTAAAGCTCAACAATGGGTACTTGATGTTCACGGTGTGAAAATCACAAGTAACACGCCTCAGATTTCAGTAAGAGAGGCCCTGTCTAAGGCTGGTGTGGATCCTGACCAAGGATGGATCATTATCCTAAAGGTAAAAGATCTGCCCAAGGCACAGCTTAGCCTAAATGATATCATTGACCTAACAAGGCCTGGTATAGAAAGATTAAGATTAACGCCCGGTGCAATTAATAATGGTGAAGCCCAGATTGTACCTAACGCTTTCACATTATTAGCAAAAGACGAAGCCTTCCTTACAGAAAGTAGCTATCTTTGGCGAACTATAATAGATGGTTCGAAACGCTGGTTAATAATAGAAAACTACACACTGCCCACAGGGTACGTACAAAGTAGTTGCGCAATAGCGATCGAAATACCGGCGACCTATCCAACCTCTCAGCTCGATATGTTCTATTGCCACCCCAATTTGTCATTGTTAAGTAAGCAGACTATTCCACAAACACAGGTTATCCAAACAATTGAGGGTAAACCATACCAACGTTGGTCTAGGCACCGCAGTAATTGGTCCCCGATGAAAGATTCCGTGATTAGTCAACTTGGGGTGGTTGAAGAATCGATTATACGGGAGGTGGTTTGATGAGAAAGGGAACAACACTTGTGTTTGATGGTGTCACTCACCAGCAATTAAAAAATCACCTTATAACAAAAGATCAGAAAGAGTCTGCAGCCATTTTACTGTGCACCAATACTATCGCAAAGCCAATGAAACTACTCGTGTGTGAAGTAATTTTTGTCCCTCATAATGAGTGTGATAGGCAGGGAGACGAGTTGGTTTGGCCAGGAAGCTATTTAGAAAAAGCAATAGATCACGCGGAGTTAGATAATTTATCCATTGTAGTGATCCATTCCCATCCTGGTGGATACTGGGGCTTCTCATCACTTGATGATGAGTCTGATAAAGTCGTTATGACGTCTCTATCAATGGCTTTGCCCAGTGGTCCCCTACATGGCAGCGCCATTATGATTCCATCTGGAGCTGTCAAGGCTCGTCTATATAATCGAAGTTACGAACCACAAGATATAGAACTTGTAGCTATTTATGGAGATGATTTTCAATTTTTTTGGTCTGATGCTGAGGACACAAATCAAAGACCAATGGCTTTTAGCAACTCGATGTCCAATGAGTTAGCAAGGTTAAGCATTGCCGTAGTAGGTGTTTCAGGAACTGGAAGTATTGTTGCTGAACAATTAGCAAGAATGGGGGTTGGAAGTATAACTGTAGTAGATTACGACCGAATAGAGCATAAGAATCTTAATAGAATCCTTAATTCTAAATTGAATGATGCCGATACCGGTGAACTTAAAGTTGACTTATTTAAGAGAAGCGTAAAAAGCTTTTCACCTAATACAGATGTCACTGCTGTCCCATTTTCAATTTTCTCAAAAAAGGCGATTTATGAGGTCAGTAAAACTGATATTTTATTTTGCTGTGTAGATAGTCAAATTGGTAGAAATGTGTGTGACTTACTATCTTCCGCATTTCTAATGCCTTTATTTGATGTTGGTGTTGTTATTCCGATACGTAAGCAGCAGAACGGTAGTGAAGCGATTCTAGATATCAATATACGGATAGACTACGTTCAACCAAGAAAAAGCTCTCTTTTTGATAGAGGAGTGTACACTTCTTCTGGAGTTGCAGCTGAAGATCTCGCATCTTCTGATTTCGAACTGTATGAAAAGCGCGTTCAAGAAGGATATATGCCAGGGTCTATAGAAGAAGCACCATCTGTTATTAGTGCTAACATGAAAGCTGCTGCAATCTGCGTACAAGAATTTATATCTAGAACATATCCTTATAGGCTTAACTCTAACAGCAAATATGCTAGAACGATCGTTAGTTTAGCTGAATGTGAAAATGAATATACGGATGAAAGCTCATTCAGCTGTTCTCCATATACATCAGTGATCGCTGCAAAAGCTTTTAAAAGCCCTCTACTAGGAATTCCCGCATTGGAGGATGAAAAATGATTTTTTTTAGGTGGATATATTCATTTTTACAGAAAAAATGGCCAAAATGGTTACCATCTCGATATAAAGTAAGAACAATGCAGGGAGATCATCTTCCGAAAAATATTCCTAAAAATACAATAATTCATCTTGTCGATGAAGGTGAGAGTTGGTCCGTGGGTTTTCTTTGCCCATGTGGATGTGGTGACACGCTAGAACTCATGTTACTACCAAACGTTGAACCACATTGGAAGCTAATATTAGATGAAAATGCTACTCCAACACTATTCCCCTCCGTATGGAGAAAAAGCGGCTGCGGTTCTCATTTTTGGTTAAAGAATGGGAAAATTCAGTGGTGCGATTAAATAAGGAAATGAAATGCAAGAGAACATATTAGGAATAGTTTCGAAATACAGCGGAGAATTACCAAATTGGTTTAACAGTTTCTTTTGGAACTTACTTGCCATATTCATATTGTTAAAGTTGTTAGTAAAAACAAAAGATATATTTGAGAATAACATTTCACTGGAATCATTATT
>NZ_JAFNJD010000081.1:0-5297 GCF_017368415.1 Shewanella sp. 4t3-1-2LB | reverse complement strand
TCGCAGGTATGTCCGCCATCAAGAAAGAGTCGAAAAACAAGAGCAAGCTGAGCTTGCTCTTGTATAGAAGGCCCCCTTTTAGGGGGTAATCACAAAGCCACCTTCTTCAGAAGGTGGTTTTTTACTGATACGGATAACGCGCAATATCGTGTTGAAGGCGCTTGAGCTACGCGCACAATTTGCCTAAGGTGGTGCATCTGAATTGCCATTAATGGGGATGAAAATGGATAGTCGATTGGCAATGCAACTCAACGCCTGGCTGGAGATGGACCCGGATCCAGAGACTCGTAATGAATTGCAACAGCTAGCGCAGCAGGGCAATAACAACGAACTAGCCGCGCGCTTTGCTGGACGTTTGGCCTTTGGTACCGCCGGACTTAGAGGCGAGGTGGGCGCTGGCCCTAGCAGAATGAATCAGCTAGTGATCCGTCAAACCGCGGCGGGGCTTGGACAGTATCTGTTGCGGCAGGTAGCAGATGCCAAAAGTCGTGGAGTGATTATCGGCTATGATGGCCGCTTGGATTCAGCACGCTTTGCGCAAGATACTGCCATGGTGCTGACTGCCTTAGGTATTTTGGTGCGGCTTACCCGCCATGTTTGCCCAACGCCATTGGTTGCTTATGGCGTTAAACATTTCAATGCGGCGGCTGGCGTGGTGGTGACTGCCAGCCATAACCCGCCACAATACAACGGATTCAAAGTGTACTGGGGCAACGGTGCCCAGATTATTCCGCCGCACGATGCTGGGATCGCGGCGTGTATCGAATACGCTGCTCACCAGCAAGTGACGGTACAATCATTGCTGGATGCCGAACAGAACGGGCAACTGCAATGGCTGGATGGTGATTTTTTCGAGAGTTATCGCGAGGCTATTTTGAACGCGCCATTATTGCAGTCCCAGATGGCGGACCACAATATTGGAGTTGCTTACACGGCGATGCATGGCGTGGGGGCTAAGATGGCTAAAACTCTGTTAGCGGATGCGGGGTTCCGTCAGGTATTTTCCGTGGCGGCGCAGGAGCAGCCTGACGGCCATTTTCCCACGGTGAATTTTCCCAACCCAGAAGAACCGGGCGCTATGGATTTGGTGATCACCGAAGCGCATAAACATCAGGCGCTCCTGGCCTGCGCTAATGACCCCGACGCCGACAGGTTTGCTGTGGCCGTGCGCCGAGCCGACAGCTACCAGATGTTATCCGGCGATCAGGTGGGCATATTGCTGGGACATTATCTGCTTAACAAAGCCCCCGCCTATCAACGCTTGGTGGGCACTACCATCGTGTCTTCGGCACTGCTTGAGCAGATTGCTAAGGCAGCCGGTGGCGTTTGTTATACCACGTTGACTGGCTTTAAATGGCTCGCTAATGAAGGCATGAAACAGCAACGCCAAGAGCAGCAATTCCTGTTCGCTTATGAAGAAGCCCTCGGTTATACCGTGGGTAGTCTGGTGTGGGACAAAGATGGATTATCCGCGCTGCTGGCTTTTGTGCAGATGACGGCCGAGCTGACGGCGCAGGGAATGAGCATCTGGCAGCAGTTAGAAGCCATTTATCGTGAACATGGCATGTATCTCAGCCGTCAGGTGAGCATCGCCTTAAAACCAGACACCCCGGATATTGGTGCTTGGTTGCGGCAACATCCACCTGCTTCTGTGGCAGGAATGACTGTATTATCAATAGCCGACTTAAAAAGTCGCCAGCACACTTTTGCCGATGGTCGGGTGGAATCTATCGCGTTACCTGCCAGTGATGTGCTGATTTATCATCTGGAAAATGGCGGCCGAGTGATCGTGCGTCCCTCTGGCACCGAACCCAAAATTAAATGTTATTACCAATTAGTAGAGCAATTGGTGGCACAGGATGATATGACCGCCGCTGAATTGCGTGGCAACGCACGCATGGAGGCTTTTGTGCAGTTGCATCAGGCGTCATTGCCCCAATAAAGGGCGTATTGTGCAAGCACTAAAACGCCGACATAACGTCGGCGTTGGTTAGCAAAGGTCAGATTATTTTTTACAGCTGGAAATACCAAACGGTACATAGAGTGGACACCAGCCAATAGCCGCTGTCATTAAGGGAATGATACCGATAATTCCCCACCAGGATTGGTAATAATAGCCCGCTGCCATAATGGCCAGACCGATAATCACCCGAATGATTTTGTCAGTTGTCCCCACATTACACTGCATAGCGATTCACCTCTTAGCTCATGGCTCATTCTATGAATGGGCAATTGTTGGAAATCTTTGACTAAGAGTCATTATGCGACCTGCAACAGTAAGTTACCATCACTTGATGCAGATAACCTACAGCACTTTCACACAGTTTCGGCCCTGTTCTTTGGCCTGATACAGCGCCTTGTCTGCTGCCTTGATGATCTGTTCTGCTTGCTCTCGGCCTTGGGCTTTTTCTGAGACACCAATGCTGACGGTGATCTGCACTTTTTTCTGTCCAGCGCTTGCACTCTTGCCGCGTTGTTCGGCCGTGGCTGTTTTGCGGCGGGAGCGGTCTCTAACGATAAATGGGGTATTGGCAATTAATTCTCTGATTTCATTCAGGTATTCTGCCGCCTCTTTCTTACCCATACCGTGAAAGATGAAGGTAAATTCTTCGCCGCCATAACGGAACACTTCACCGCCACCACCTACCTGGGCGATTTTGCTGGCCACCATTGCCAGGACATCATCGCCCACATCATGACCGAAGGTGTCATTGAATTTCTTGAAGTGGTCAATATCCAGCATCGCCAGTGAATAGTGGCGAGACAACCCGGCTAGGCGTTCAAACAGCTTTCGGCGACCATGCAGCCCAGTCAACTGATCTCGATAGGCCAAGTCATGGGAGGTTTTGATGCCGGTCAATAGCGCAATGCTCAAGGCTGCAGTCGCGAAAATACTGGAAATATAGAGAATATCTAGGCAATACAATGGTACGGTGTTAGCCAGCATAACAAAGAATAGGCCGATTTGAATCGTGCCCTTACGCCACAGGCATAATCCTAGGCTTAGTATCAACATCGTCAGTGAAAACAGCAGTCCATTGACGCTGACCACCATTTGCGCATAACTGCGTGGTGCAAAATAGCGATCCAGCCACGCAACGATATTGGCTCCCTCCAGCACGTAAAATGCAGCGGCTAATCCAGCCACCATTAGCGCCAAGCTGCAAAGCACAAAGGTATTGGGATGGGTGAGCCCACGCTCGGTAACCAGTTGATTGCACAGCATCATTAACGGCATGCAGAGCACCAGCAATGTATACACGTAGCGAACCAGCTCAGACGTGATAGGGGCCTGTAGATAGCTGCGGATCAGCAGATAATTGGCTACGGTCAGCAGTATACTCAGTAGTAACTGACGTTTGGAAAACTGCAGTGCAATCAAGGTTCCAATTGCGCCTAGGGCGTAAGGCAACCACAGCAATGCTGTCAGCCATTCACCGGTAATTCTGTCATTAAACAATACCGCAATGGTCGCAGCGGCCAAGATAAGCAACGGCGGAAAAAAGCCGTTGATTAGGTGATTCTGTGCCATTGATATGTCATTAATTTGTGCATGAATAATTATCGGAATTTACCGTATGAGCCTCGGCATTGTATCCGACCCAGATGTTTTTACTACTTTTAATCCTTGAAAGCATGGGCTAAATCCGATAAATCACAGGCGGCAGGTCGTTAAACGCTGCCGCCTGAGCTCCGAACATCAGAGAATGAACTTATTGACCTCTCGGTTAATGTCGGTACCAAGCTCCTTGAGGGTAATCGCCGCGGCGGAAGCGGTTTCGCTGCTACGGGACATCTCATCGCCCACTTCGCGAATGGTTTCTGTGTTGCGGTTGATTTCTATAGTCACAGACGCTTGCTCTTCGGCGGCAGAGGCAATTTGTGCCGCCATATCATTAATATGGCTGACGGCTTCATTGATCTGCTGCAGGATATGACTGGCAGCTTTGGCATCATTGACACTTTCCGAGGCCATATCGCCGGCATGGGTCATCGCAGTTACCGCTTTCGCTGTGGTTTGCTGCAGGATTTCAATGGTGGCTTCGATCTCTTTGGTGGAGTCGTGGGTACGTTTTGACAATACCCGTACCTCATCTGCAACCACAGCGAAGCCTCGCCCATGTTCTCCGGCGCGGGCCGCTTCAATCGCTGCATTCAACGCCAACAGATTAGTCTGATCGGCTATGCCTGCAATGGTTGACAGAATCGAACTGATCTCTTGTGAGTGGCGGTGTAATTCATTGATGATACTGCCGGTGTTGCCAAGATCATCCGCTAGCGCTGAAACCGAATGCTGACTTTTATCCACCTGCTGCCGCCCCTGCTCGCTGAGCGAAACGGTATCCATTGCCTGATGCGAGGTCGATTCGGCATTGCTGGAAATTTCCTGCGTTGCAGATGCCATCTCGGTGATGGCAGTGGCCACCATGTGTAGTTCAGATTGATGCTTCTGTACCCGCTGGTGCTGCTGGTGGGCAGTAGTGGCGGAGGATTCGGCTTCCTGTTGCAGTGAGGTCGCCGTCTGTCGCAGGTTGGAGATGATACCGTGTAATTGCGCGATGAAGCGGTTAAAACTGCCGGCCAACTGACCGATTTCGTCATTAGCATTGATGGGAAGACGTTTGGTGAGATCACCGTTGCCTTCCGCAATGGCGTTAAGGTTGCTACGGATTTGCTCCAGATCGCGGAACAACACGCGGGTCATCAGCACCATGATGATTATTGCGAGTAACAGCATGCCGATGCCAATAGCCACCTGTGTTATAAACTGCTGGTGCACTGGTGCCAGTATCTCATCCCGATCCATCACCATGACAAACGTCCAGCGAGTCCCCGGAATTTTCACGGCATACAGCAGACTGTCCTGAGCGTTAATGTCAGCGCGGACAATCGCGTGCCCTTGTATTAATGCTTGGATTTTATTCGGAGACAGCTCTGTAGAAAACTCTGAAGCCGGTTTGCGGCGCCACTTAGCGTCAGGATGCGCAATCAGTTGGTCGCTGTCATCAATAAGTAAGGCGTAACCTTTGCCGGGGATTGCCAACTTGCCGATGGTTTCGGTGAGCGTATCCAATGTCAGATTGCCCCCAATAATACCGATTAACTGATTATCACGGTGTACCGGATAGGCAATCGTCACCACAAATTTGCCGGAGGTCAGGGAGGTGTACAGGGCGGGATTAAGCTTTGTTAAATGTGTTAACCAAAGAAAAGTTCAGATCTAAAGTCCCCATTCCACGCCGCTTTGCGCATCTTACTCGGCTTACTCACCTTTAATGGGTGTTGCTGCAACAAGT
>NZ_JAFNJD010000080.1:0-5780 GCF_017368415.1 Shewanella sp. 4t3-1-2LB | reverse complement strand
TGAGCCATGATCAAACTCTTCAATTAAAAGTTTTTTGACTCTAATGAATGACTGTTCTATTCGAACACTCTTCAGTGAGTTTTAAATCGTTTTGCGATTTCATTCACTGCGAGTGCCCACACAGATTGCTTGATATTTTGTTAAAGAGCGTAATGTACATTTCTGTACATTTGGGGTTGCGTATTTTACGCAATCCGCTAAAGCCGTCAAGTAAACTTTGATTTAATTGAAGACTTTATCACCTAAAACCGCACATTGAGCTGTTCGCTCGTGGTGGTCAGTCGGTGTGGGGTGCATTATAGGCGGGAAGATTAACGGTGCAAGATCTTTTTGGAGGCAATTGATTCAGTCGCCGATCTTTTATCCACAGCGACTCAGACGGCGCTTTTTCGCGATTAATTAAGCTTCAAAAAGTTTGTTAACGGTCAATTTTGCGAGCGATGCTCACTTTTCCGGCAAAAGTCTGGTTTAACACTAAATAATTCATTACCATAGCCTTGGTTGTTAACACTATTTTATCATTTTAGTTTCATTGAGATCTTATCTATATGCAAAAGTCATTGCTCATCGTTTTACTCGTCGCTGTTTTTGGAGCCCTGGCGATCTATTTTTTGAATCTTCAAGTTCCCTCTTATCTCAGTTTTGCTGTGGGCGCGATCATTGCCGCCATTATCAATTTTGTTTCTGCTCCCCAAAACGCCATTGCAGCTGCAGCGTATAAAGGTCCAATCATGACGCTTTATGTCGGTAACCTGCCTTATCGGGTTAATGAAGCAGAAGTGAAAACGCTGTTTGAACAGTATGGGCCGGTCAGTTCTGTACGGTTAGTACGTGATCGCAAGACTGGACGCCGCAAGGGTTTTGGTTTTGTCGAGATTGCTGAGAAAGGGGGCCAGCAGGCGTTAACTAAGCTGAATGATTTTATCTTTCAGGAACGGACACTGAAAGTCCGTGAAGCCAAATCTCAGGATACCGAAAGAGAAGACGCTGAATAAGTGTCAGCTCACTTTATTGACACTAGTGAAACCGAGCTGCTGCAAGTTTTGTCTTAATCCGTCACTGATTGTCGCGGTAGTGTAATAGGCCGCGACAGTTTCCTGCTCAGTTGTATCCAAATCCGCTGGCAATAGCTCTTTGACTCTGCGGGCGATGGCTTCGCCAGAATCCAATAGCGCAATGCCGTGACCTAGTGCCTCAGCCAATTCTGTTTTAAGCATAGGGAAATGAGTACATCCCAACACCAAAACATCCAGCGCTGACTCGGCAATCGGGGCAAGGAGTTTCTGTAACTGCGATTGTGAAACCGGTATGCCTGCCATCTTCTGCTCTGCCAGCATTACCAATTCTGAAGAACCAAACAGTTCAACGCGACAATCCCCGGCAAACTTGCGAATAAGTTCATGGGTATACTCACGCTTAACGGTTCCTGGTGTTGCTAACAGCCCAATGTGATGTCGCTGAGACAATTGTGCTGCTGGCTTAATCGCCGGAACGACACCAACCACAGGGATACTCAGACATTGTCTTAGCGCTGGTAACACTAAGGTACTGGCGGTATTACAGGCAATCACCACAATATCTGCATTTAACTGTTTTACCATTGGCTCAATGAGCGCTACACAGCCACGGATGAGTTCCGCTTCGCCCAGTTCGCCGTAGGGCAAACGGGCATTATCAAATAGATAGTGGTAGTGCTGACCTGGCAGAAGTTGACGAATTTCCTGCAATACTGACAGGCCGCCAACACCGGAATCAAAAACCAGGATTGTGTGTGACAAGATGTGCCTCTGAGGATAAAACCTAATAACTATTGTTCGGACCGCAATCAGGCCGAATATTGTTTCACAGCCGTTGATAAACTGCAAAGCTGCACTGTAATTGTCCGGTGAAACTTGAGCTATAGCGCCACTATGTTTACTATTTGCGCCCTAATTTTATGCAAGAGAGACTGTAATGGATATTGAAGCAATGGTGCCAGAACGCTACGACGAACAACTTGAGGTTAAGCGCCAATTGCTGCAGCAGTCCTTTGCCGAGTTTGCACCACCGCCACTCGAGGTTTTCGCGTCCACCCCAGAACATTATCGGATGCGGGCGGAATTCCGAGTCTGGCATGATGGCGATGATCTATATTTCTGCGTCTATGATCAGCAGAACAAGCAACCTGTACGCTGTGACCAGTTTCTTCCAGCCAGTCGCTTGATCAATGAGATGATGTTAGCGCTGGTGACCGAGCTAAAACCTAACCCCACATTACGCCATAAGTTGTTTCAGGTAGATTTTCTGTCAACCATGTCTGGCGAGATTTTGGTATCACTGCTGTACCATCGTCAGTTAGACAGCAACTGGCAAACACAAGCACTGGCGATGAAGCAGCGACTGTCAGCACAGTTCCATGTGGATATCATTGGCCGGGCCCGTAAACAGAAAATCGTTCTGGAACGGGATTTTGTAACAGAACAACTCGAGGTAAACGGTCAGCGGTACCTGTACAAACAAGTGGAAAATAGCTTCACCCAGCCCAATGCCGGTGTTGCCTGCAAGATGTTGCAATGGGCACAAGATTGCACCCGTAACAGTAAGGGCGATTTGTTGGAGCTTTATTGTGGCAACGGTAATTTTTCTATCGCACTGGCGCAGAATTTTGACAAAGTCCTAGCAACTGAGCTAGCCAAACCCTCAGTGGAGTCGGCGCAGTACAATATCGCCATCAATAAAATACCTAACCTGCAAATCATCCGGATGTCGGCAGAAGAGTTTTCACAAGCCGTGACCACTGACCGTCAGTTTCGGCGGTTAGCAGGTATCGACCTTGGCAGCTACCACTGCAACACCATCTTTGTTGACCCACCACGTGCAGGACTGGATCAGCGAACCGTGGAGATGGTGCAGGGGTACGACCATATTTTATATATCTCCTGCAACCCGGAAACCTTGAAAAGTAATCTGGAACAACTGTGTCAAAGCCACCGCATCAGCCGCTTTGCACTGTTTGATCAGTTCCCGTACACAGATCACATAGAAACAGGTGTACTGCTAGAGCGTATTAAATAAGGATACTTGTCGGTTTGACGATATAAAAATACTACTGGGTACAGCATGGGGTATGGATAACAAAAAACTCCCACGCCCCCGATAACTTTCTTTAATCCCATGCTTATCGACCCAGTCTCCATCTTGGAAAATTCCAACGTCTTCGCCATCTCTAATAGACATGAATCTCGTACCTCTACTTCCTTAGCTCTGTGGTTCCGACTGTAATTTTGGAGAGTAATACACATTGAATTTCAATTAATGTATTGATTAATTGGCTATTTATTTACCGTTTGTACCTAAAGTTTGGTACAGCGGACGCTAGAAAGTAGGAGCATCCATCACATTAAAATCTAAGGAACATCAGAACCATCAGCACAATTCAAAAATTTTGCCTGCATCAATCTATCTAACACCAATATTTAAAACTGCTACCTATTCTTTCCCCTCCTTGGCATCTAACCAACTTTTAACCATGAACCAATATTTCTCTGTAACGCTTCCCTTCTTAAAAGCCCCCTCATAAGAGTGATGTAAGGATTTTATGTTTTGATTTTTATTGTCAACAATAGTCATATCCGCTCCTTGCTGAAGAAGATATAAAACTATATCAAATCTTGCCAGATCCGCTGCCATCAACAATATTGTCTGACCTTTGTCATCTTGCAAGTTAATGTCTGCGCCACTTTGAAGCAGTAGTTTTAGACATTCAGGAGTCCCCTTATTATTGCCAACGGTAACAGTTTCAAATAAAGGTGAACCACCATACATTCCTGCCTTTAAATTTGGGTTTCCACCATGCTTTAAGGCGCCTTCCAACATAGAACAATCTGACTTTCTCGCTGCCCAATGCATTACGCTGCCGCCATCACCAAAGACTACATTCGGATCAGCTCCCATTTCAAGTAAATGATTAAAGCCGGTTTCATTGCGCATAGACCAAAAAAGTACTGTCGCATTCTCTGTTCCTTTAGAATTAACATCGACTCCTTGGCGAAGTAATTTATCAACAGTAGATATTTGTCCTTTTCCAGCAGCATTGGCTAAAGCTCGAAGTTTCTCTGATGGAAACATCGTTTCTAAATCCATGTGGATTAATATTTTTTCCCCTAACGATTGTGCATATTTATCTTGTAACTCATGATCCTGGTTCGCAAAACTACATCCCGACAGAGAAAGTACAAAAATAGAAAATAATAGTTTATTCTGCTTATTTAACATGATGTTCCCATTACCTTGCATGCACAACCAAATTACTTCATGGTGAAACGATAGCCTACTGGATAAAAATACACTTTATATTCGTGAGTCATTCCATCCTCAATCAAAGGTAGCGTAATGATAAAATACCCTTGTTCTCCGGCAAAGTTAGTATTTATCGCAACCAATTCACCACAGAGAATGGTGGGGTCAGAGAGTAACTCTGAGGTTACCAAACTGAAATCTGTTGTCCTATGAGGAATATTAATGCTGTCTCCCTGGTAAAAATCATAGAAAGCTTTTTCTGACAATTCCGAGTAACGACATACCAATAACCCATTATCACCTTTTGCCAAACTGGGATAACGTTTAAGTTCTAAAAAATTAACAAGTGTTTTTTTACCAACACGATATTGATCTAAAATAATACCCGTTGTATCTAGCTTTATTCCCGGCGTTAACGAGGTGATAAATATTTCAATTCTGGCATCATTAGAAAAATCTAAATCCTTTGATTTTGGAAGATAATTAAACATTTCTGGAATACTAAACTTGACTTGTACGCCATCAGCAAAAGTCAGCACTGGGCTGGTGATTTTGGAGTCATAACCCGTATCAATCGGTCCAAGATATTCTTCTGTATCGACTTTTTGAAAACCATACGCAGAGTGGGTGCCATAAACATAATAAGCACATCCCGGCAATAGACCTGCCAACAAAAAAATAGATAACCCCATGTACACCTGCCGCATTAACGTTCCCTCTCTAAATTGGTAAGGTAATAGTTGTAACTGTCCACACTCAATGCGTAATATTGTCCAACCATTGCTGGTGCAATGGTCCCGGCCAATACAAAACTATTTTTATTTGCCAAATTGTGCACATACTGTATCAGCTCTACCTGCCTGCACACCTCACCAAAATAGTTTCTCCTCCACCTTCATATAAATTTCTTGACTCATCAATAATCTCCATTTTTTTAATACACGCTTCCGGAACAGGTTTAGTCATATAGATTAGTTTTTTAAGTCGCTCCAAACTGGGCTTTTTATCCCCTGTCGGGGAGAAATCAACTGCTTGAAATGAATAATATGTACCTTCTCCATATTTAATTTTGAGAGATTCTAACCAACTATGATATTCAACTTTTCTATTCAAATCGAAAAATCGATTATCAATACTAATACAACCAAATGTCATTATTGACAAGGCGATCATGACTAAAAGCTTACTCATAGTACCCCTTTCGATTCCATCTGTAGATATCAGGGCTATAGGCACTCATTGCTATACCAGTATACGCAGCACTTGGTAGCATCCCTGTTAAGCTCCATGCCTGAAAAGCCGAATTATACGTTTCACTTCTAGAAAAAACCATGCCAGCAATAGAGTCATGACCTTCAAGTCCTGCGAGTCTGGATATTGAATCGCCACTGATTTCCTAGACACCTTTTAGTTAGATAAACTAGCTAAAAAAAGAGGTGTCCATGAGCCATAAACGTTACCCCGAACAATTCAAAATCGAAGCAGTAAAACAAGTCACTGTT